>JANZZQ010000187.1 GCA_026419315.1 Armatimonadota bacterium
CACTCACTTTGCGCCAATACCTCAACTGGCTTTTCGCTCAAGGATATGAGCGCCGCTCAATCGCCCGCAAACTTTCTTCGGTCCGCTCCTTCTTCAAGTTCCTTGCCCGAATGGGCTATATCCCTGTCAACCCAGCCCTTGACTTGAAGCAGCCGAGGCTCCCTCAAAAGTTGCCGGCAGTTTTGGAAGTTTACGAAGTTGAGCAACTGCTCGCTTCGCCAAAAACTTCAACGCCCCGCGGTTTGCGGGACCGGGCAATCTTAGAGTTGCTTTACGCCACTGGGCTTAGAGTTTCGGAAGTCGCGAATTTGCGCATCAGCGATATTGACTTTGCAGAAAGGGTCGTGCGAGTGAAAGGTAAGGGCGGGAAGGAAAGAATCGCTTTGCTTCACGACGAAGCGGCGAAATGGCTCGAGCGGTATTTGAGCGAAAGCCGTCCCTTTCTCTTGCGACGGGGTAAGCAGGTCACGGACATCGTTTTCGTGAGCCAAAAAGGGACGCCATTGACAGTTCGTCAAATTCACCGAATCGTTGACAATTATGCCAGGAAAGTTTTGGGGCGAGGTTTGTCCCCTCACGCCATCCGGCACAGTTTCGCAACCCATTTGCTTGAAGGCGGAGCGGATTTGCGTGTCATTCAAGAGTTGCTTGGCCCCTCATCGTTAGCAGCAACCCAAATTTACACCCGCCTATCGCGAACCCATTTGAAGCGAATTTACGAAAAGGCTCACCCCCGCTCGTAAGCACTGAGCTCGCCTTAAGCTCAAATGGAAGCGAGCGGAAGGGTTTTCACCGAAAACAATCCACTTCAGGGTCGTCGTTCGCTAAACTTCTTTGAGGGGCAAGACGGAACCCTTGACAATAAATGTCACTTCGTCCCCAATCTCGTAGTGGCAGGGTGAAGGGGCTTCAATCCTTGCGGGCAGGCTATCCGCGACCGAAATAACCAATTGCACCCGGTCACCCAAATTCATAACCTCGTCCACCCTCCCCCGCCACGCTTCGGCTGTGGGGGGAACGAGTTCAACTTGTGACGGGAAAAATTTCAGTGACGCGACAGTTCCAGTAGGCAAATCGGTTTGGATAGGCAACAAGTTCCCTCTCACCCGCAAAAAAGTTCTACCATCCCGCCGCACAACTTCTCCCGTGAAGCGGTTGATCCCGACGAACTCCGCTATGAAATCGCTTTGGGGGTTAGTGATGATTTCCGACCATGAACCGCTTTGGATCACGCGACCGTTTTCCAAAACGAAAACTTTGTCGCCCAAAGCAGCGGCATCCCACAAATCATGGGTGACAATGAGGACTGTCGTTTTCAAGGTTCGGAAAATTTGCCGAATTGAGCGACGAACGGAAGGTCGCATCTGGGGGGCACGGGCAGCGAACGGTTCATCCAAAAGGAGCAGCTGCGGGTCAAGCATTAGCGCCCTCGCCAGAGCAACTCTCTGTCGCTCCCCACCCGAAAGTTGCTTCGGGCGACGGTCAAGTAACTCCCTCAAACCCAAAAGCCCGCACAGAAAATCAAACCGCTTGACAAGTTTGTCCTTAGGCATCTTCAAAAGTTTTGGGGCAAGCAAAATGTTTCCTCTCGCTGTCAGGTGCGGAAACAAGGCGTAGTCCTGGGGAACGAAGGCAATTCCGCGATTTTCTGGTGGCAAGTCGGTGATTTCCCGCCCGTTCAAAATGATCCGCCCTTTCTCCGCTTTCCTCAAACCGACAATTGTTTCAAGGAGCGTTGATTTACCTGCCCCCGATGGACCAACGACCACTCCACATTGCCCTTGTTCGAGGAAAAGCGTTACATCTTTCAGCTCGAAATCCCCCGAACGAACTGTCAAGTTTTCCACAGAAAGCATGGTGCTTTCACCCGCTCATCTAACCTGCCCGTCGAGTCAATGGTTGATGACGGATTTGGGTGAGCAGCAAATTTTCTTGGCAGGTTCCCGCCAGATTGAAAAATTCGGCACCCGCACCTTGAAGACTGCCGGAAGTTTTTCACCTGTGATTTTAAAACGCCGACCTCGCGGGCGCTAATTCCCCGGGAAAATCAGCTGACGAGCAGTCAGATAGTTTATGGCTTCCGTTTTACCTGCAAGCACCGACAATGCGTTGTCAGGTTTTGTCCCTATATCGTCCCCGTCATCTTGCGTCAATTTAGATGTGGCTCAAAAACACGCCGGCAAAGGGGGGATCTCGCTGTGGCGCAAGCCCGCTACGGATGCCTCGGTCTTGGGGGAATGGGTAGCGAAATTGTGCGAAACTTGCTGAGCAAAGGGGAAATCCCAGCCGTTTACAACAGGACGAGGGCGAAAACCGAAGCGATCGCTAAGGAAGGAGCGTTGCCAACTTACTCGTTGGAGGAGTTCGTCTCCTCTTTGGAGCGACCGAGGATCATTTGGGTGATGTTGACTGCTGGCAGACCCGTCGATGAAGCGATATTTGGTGGGGGAGCGTTTGGTGAAGGTTTGATCGCTCATTTGGAGCCGGGCGACTTGATCATTGACGGTGGCAACTCTTACTTCCGAGACAGCATCCGCAGATACCGACAACTCAAAGAGCGGGGAATTCGCTTCCTTGATTGCGGCACAAGCGGCGGGCTTGAAGGGGCGAGGACAGGACCGTGTTTGATGATCGGCGGTGACGAAGAAGATTTCAAACTCGCTGAGCCTCTGTTCCAACTCCTCACACGAGACATTGGAGGCTACGCCCATGTCGGTCCTGCAGGTGCTGGACACTTTGTCAAGATGGTTCACAACGCAATTGAG
>JANZZQ010000188.1 GCA_026419315.1 Armatimonadota bacterium
ACAGCCACGCATGTGATAGCCTCGCTCTTCCCAATAACCGGGTTTGTCTTCTGCCATGAACTCAAAAGCGCTGACCCATTTTGCCCCTTTCCAAGCGTATCGGCTGGGCACAATCAGGCGCAATGGGTAGCCGTGTTCGGGTGCAAGAGGTTCGCCGTTGACAGCCCAAACAAGCATCCCTTCCTCAAGCAAAACCTGCAAATCCAAGTTGGTCGTGTAACCGTCGTAGCAATGAACCATGACAAATTTCGCTTCAGGTTTAGGTTGAGCGAGTGCGAAGACATCCCGAACCAAAACTCCTTCCCAAATATCCCCTAACCTGCTCCAACCCGTTACGCAATGGAAATCGGCTTCTTTGCGAACGACTGGCAGTGAACGGATTTGCTCGTATGTCAGTTCAACTTCACGCTCAACAAGCCCAAACAACCGCAACCTCCAGTTGGTTATGTCAATCTGAGGTGTGCTGCCAATGGAGAGAACGGGGAAAGTTTTGACGACCCTTTGTCGTGGCGGAACGCGCTTTTGTTCTTCCATCGCTTTTCACCCCTTGTTGCTGCTAAACTTTCGTTGGAGCTGAGCAATTGAATGCAAGGGCGGATGAAAACCGCCCAAGTCATTGGCTTGTCTTTAGCGCAAGTTTTGTCTTTCGGACATTGACGCCGATTTGTGCTACAGGCTTTACACGCGGCCGCCGGCGAATTTGCGAGTTCCGGTTTCAACCGGCAAAAAATCAATTTGCCTTTCCGGCGGCAAGCCTTCGGTTTGCCTAAATTCGGTCGGGGTCAAAAAAACCCGACCCAACTTTCGCCGTTAAGCAGCAGCTTAGAGCCCAAAGGGCGAGAACGCTTTAGCAAAGTTTGACGCTTTCGCTAAAGTCAAGCCAGACTTTCGGATGCGGAGGCGAGAGGCAAATGCCGTTTCCGTTCCGCAAGGTTCACATGATCGGGATTGGCGGCGCCGGAATGAGTGCAATTGCTTTGGCTTTGCTCGCCGAGGGAGTGACCGTAACGGGTTCGGACTTGGAGGCTTCATCCTACACCGAGAGAGTAAGTCAAGCGGGAGGGCAGGTTTTCATCGGGCACAAACCAACCAATGTTGGTGACGCTGAAGCTGTGGTAGTTAGCAGTGCGATTCCTGAAGATAACTTGGAACTTTTGGAAGCCCAAAAACGCGGGTTGCCGATTTTGCACCGAGCCGATGCCCTCGCACTTTTGATGGAAGGTAAATACAGCATCGCCGTCGCAGGCACTCACGGTAAAAGCACGACCACAGCCATGATAGGTCACATCTTGACACAGTTGGGTTACGACCCGACCGTGATCGTCGGTGCGGAAGTTATCAACTTCGGGAGCAATTGCAGGGTAGGTTCAAGCGATTGGTTTGTCACGGAGGCGGATGAATCCGATGGCTCGTTCCTTAAGTTCTCGCCAACCCACATTGTCATCACCAACATTGAACTTGACCACCCTGACTACTATGCCAACGAGGAAGAAGTTGTCAACGCTTTTAATCAATTTGCGGAGCGGCTTAGCGAGGATGGTTTGCTGGTTGTCAATGCCGATTGCCCTAAAGCGGCAAAGTTACCGTTTAGGCTCAGCCAACCCGTTTGGTGGATGAGTTTTGGGATCCAGAACGAAGCGGATTATCAGGCGCGAGGGATAAGAAAGTTGCCCGACGGTTCTTGGGTTTTTCAGGTTCAGCGACGACCGAGGCTTTTAGGGGAAGTGAGACTGAAAGTTCCGGGTGAGCATAATATCGCCAACGCCTTGGCGTCGCTCGTTTTATGTCACGAAGTCCTTGAAGTTCCGTTTCCTTTCCTGGCGGAAGCCATTTCAACCTTTCAAGGCGTAAAGCGAAGGTTTGAGATCGTCGGCGAGGTGAATGGCATAACGGTCGTGGACGATTACGCCCACCACCCAACTGAAATCAAATCGTTGCTGAAAACTGCCCGTTCGGTTTTTGAGGGGAAAATCTGGGTAATTTTCCAGCCACACCGATACAGCAGAACTGCAAGGTTGTGGCGCGAATTTGGCAACGCTTTCAGTGACGCCGATGGCGTCTGGGTGACGGAAATCTTTGCGGCTTCCGAACAACCGGTAGAAGGGGTCTCTGGTGCCCTGATCGCAAAAGCGATTGCGGAAAACGAACCCGATAAACTTGTCCGGTTTGAAAGCGGTTGGGATGCCATCGTTTCGGATTTGCAGGCTTTCGCCCGCCCAAAAGATGCTGTTTTGGTTGTTGGCGCGGGCAACATTTACAAAATCGCTGCAAAATTATTGAGGGCGTTGTCTAAAGCAGCGGGAGAAAGCGGAGGGGACGAGGGTGTTGGGCGTTGAACCCGTCCTGCACCTTGCCAATGGAGGGCGAAAAGGGAAATGACAGAAACGGAGCGGAAAGCCTTGACAAAACTTGTTACCGAGCCGCCAAAATTCAATGAGCCTATGAGACACCATACCACCTTGCGCGTCGGTGGTCCAGCTGACGCTTTAGTGACCGTTCATAACCTTGAAGAGCTGCAAAAAGTTGTCCAATTCGCTTGTGAACGAGATTTGCCAACACTGGTTTTGGGAGAAGGCAGTAACTTGATTGTCCGAGATGGTGGAATCCGGGGGATCGTTTTGAGGCTGAGCGGGGAACTGACAAGAATCAACTTTGACACACAAGAAATTGAGGTTGGCGGCGGGACTTACTTGCCCCACCTTATCGTCAAGGCTGCACAGCGGGGATTGAGCGGGCTGGAGTCTGTCTCTTATAC
>JANZZQ010000189.1 GCA_026419315.1 Armatimonadota bacterium
CCCAAGGCTTTACCAATAGCAGCGCCTACTCTCCCGTGTCCGTCGCCAACGACGACCAAGGCACGGAAGGACATTCGCTTGCCACCTTCCATAACCCGCGAAACTCGCCTGATTTCAATTGTTCGCTCCTCAAAACTCACGTGTTCGTGCAGTTCCATCCCTTTGCCCTCCTTCTTCAAATGAATCGCAACTTTGTGACCAATGGGTCAGTGAATGGTGTCTTTGAACCCCCTTAATTTCCAACCGCCAAGCTTGCGTCGTTTTTGCGCCGATCATGAGTTCCCCGGAAAATTGCCAAGCACTGAAACCCTTCCGAGAAGCGATAGCCACCAATTTGGAAATCAAGCGCGACCCGCTTGGTCAGTAACCGTTGTGCCTTGTTGTGCTGTTTTGAAGGTATCGGTTGTAGCAAAGGTTCAAATTTCGCCGACCGCACGGCAACACCCTTTCGGATGAACGGATAACCTGTTCGGTCGTTAAAAAGCCGGTTTATTTCAAGCTCTCCTTTTGGAGCAGCCAAGCGAATGCGCTTTGAAACAGAGCCCAACTTGGGCGCAACACCTCCCAACTAAAACTCCAACCCAGCCTCCCTCGCGGCATCTGCGAGTGCTTTGACTCGCCCGTGATACTTGTGTCCGCCTCGGTCAAAGGCAACCTGTTTGATTCCCAGCTCTAACGCTCGCTTTGCTATTAACTTGCCCACCTCAATTGCCTGCTGGGTTTTTGTAAGCCCTTGCAATTTGCCCCTCAGTTCTTTGTCCAGCGTTGAGGCGGAACATAAAGTTCGCCCTGTCGTGTCGTCAATGATTTGAGCGTAAATGTGTTTTAGACTTCGGAAGACAGAAAGCCTTGGGCGCTCTGGCGTCCCGAAAATTCGCTTTCTAATTCGCCAGTGCCTTCGCTTTCTCCTCTCTTGCCTCGTTTCATACTTGACAGCCATAGTTTCGTTCCCTCCGCCCAATCGTTCAGTTTACTTTCGTCCTTTCGCTGCTTTGCCTGGTTTGAGCCTGATGATTTCGTCGGCGTAGCGGATTCCTTTACCCTTGTAAGCGTCTGGCGGTCTAATGGCTCGGATCTTGGCGGCTACATTTCCAACTAATGCTTTGTCAATGCCGCGGACAATGATTCGCCCGCACAAGTAATCATTTTGCGGGCTTGCGGTTTGAGGTTGAACTTCAAAGGTTATTCCATCGGGTGCGTCAAAGACGACCGGGTGGGAGTAACCCACGTTCAGGATGATTTGGGTTGGCGATTTTTGTTCGACTCGGTAACCCATACCGCGAACTTCAAGGACTTTTTCAAAGCCTTTAGTCACCCCTTCAACCATGTTGGCAATCAAGGACCTGTAGAGCCCGTGAAAAGCCCGAAATTGTCGGTGGTCGTTGGGTCGCTCAACGATGATTTGCCCGTTTTCAATTTTCACGGTCATTTGAGGATGAATCGGTTGTCTCAATTCGCCTTTCGGCCCTTTAACGATGACTGTGTGGTCCTCAACGGTGACGGTAACTCCTTCAGGGATCGGGATCGGTTTCTTTCCAATTCGTGACATGGCGAATCGCCTCCGTTGATGAACTGAACACCGCGATTACTTACCAAACATATGCCAAGATTTCCCCGCCTATTCCTCTTCGGCGGGCTTCGCTATCGCTCATAACACCCTGGTTCGTTGAGAGTATGGCGATTCCCAAACCAGCCATCACTCGCGGAATCTGGTTCTTGCGAGCGTATAGGTGACGGCCCGGCTTGCTTACCCTCTTGACACCTGTGATGGCGGGTCTGGGTGGGCGACCTTCGTGATACCGCAACTTGACGACCAAAACCCCCTGCTTGATGATGCCACGCTTCTTTGGATGGTCTAAAAGCCTTTCCTCAAACAACCGCTTGATGATTCGCAGAGCCCTCTCAGCATCTCTCGTGAGGTTGAAACCACGCTTCCTCAAAGCGTCCACAACGTCAAAATCCCGGCTTTTCAAGAGTGGAGGAAACACCGCTTTTCTTTCCAAAGCCTGGTCCAAAACTTGCAAACCTTTCGCAAGTTCCTGCTCGGTGATGGTGCGGTAGTCTGCGATATAGCCTTCCCGTTTCAGGACATCCGCAACAGCCACCTTGAACTTAGACAGGGGCATCCAAACTTCCTCGTGACCAGCCCTATAAGCATTTTGAATTCGCGTTAGCATGTCGCCGATTGGGTCGTTAACCACTGGCATATCCTTTTCCCTCCTATGCAGCGTTCCTTATTCCTCAGAACGTTCACCAACTTGCTTTTCGAACTCCGGCAAGCAATCCCCTGCTTGCCAATTCGCGAAAGCAAATACGGCACAAACCGAACCTTCGAATGTATGCCCTTCCCCGCCCGCACCTGTGACATCGGTTCTTTTTGCGGACTTTGAACTTCGGCTCTTTCATGAAAGCTTTGACAATGTGACACTTTCGCGGCATCTCTTCGCCCTCCTTGTCCACTTCCCGTTAGCATTAACTTCCGTCGCGAAGCGGAAATCCGAGTTCCTTGAGTAGAGCGGCAGCTTCTTCGTCCGTCCCCGCCGTCGTCACTATCGTTATGTTCATTCCCCGCACTTTGTGGACATCGTCGTAGGTGAGCTCAGGGAAAATCAATTGCTCCGTGATCCCCAAGTTGTAATTTCCGTGCCCGTCAAAAGCGTTTGGCGACAGACCTTTAAAGTCCCTGATTCGCGGCAAGGCGGCGTTGATGAGTCTGTCCAAGAATTCCCACATCCTATCC
>JANZZQ010000190.1 GCA_026419315.1 Armatimonadota bacterium
GAATTGGAACCTGCGGACTGACGGACCTGGAGTCATTATCGTAACTGTTGATGGTTCAACTTTTCGCGCGACCCAAACGAAAGCCTCTTGAAGTTGTTCAGCAGCCCTCAAAGCGCTTTCCGGCGGATTAGGTATGCTTGGGGAGCCAGTTTGTGCAGTCAAGTTTTGTGCCAACGGGACAAGCCAACGGCTGGCAAATGCACCGAAAGAGAAAGCGACGATAACTGTCAATGCCAACACCAATGCTTGTTGACGTGGGTTTCTCGTCAATCGCTCCATCACTTCTCAACCTCCTTTAGCTCAAAAGGACAGGCTATTGCCCAACAGAAGTTTTTTTCAGCGCGTGACAATGAAAGAAAGGAACGGGGGCGGACAAGAGTCCGCCCGTCCCTTGAGCGCAATTCGCACTGTCTTCAAAAGGCTCGCTTGCATCAATCTGCGGGTTTGTAATCGGCATCAATGACCTCGCCACCAGTCGTTGCTTCGCGGCGAGCCTCCTCGCTGCTTCCGCTCGCTGCTTGGGCGGTAGCGCGATAAAGTTGCTCTGAAACCCTGAACATCATTTCTTTCAACCGTTCAATGCCCGAGCGGATGGCAGCGATGTCGTCGCCTTTCATCTTCTCACGCAAGTCATTGATCGCCGATTCAACCGCCGATTTATCAGACGCACTTATCCGGTCTCCGTGTTCCCGAAGCGTCTTTTCCGCAGAGTAGATAAGCGCATCTGCTTCGTTGCGGGTTTCAGCCAATTCACGCATCTTTCGGTCCTGTTCGGCAAACATTTCCGCCTCGCGAATCATCCTGTCAATCTCTTCACGAGGCAAGTTGGTCGAGTCCTTAATGACGATGGACTGTTCGCGTCCCGTTGCTAAGTCCTTCGCAGTTACATGCAAAATGCCATTGGTGTCAATGTCGAAGGTGACCTCAATTTGAGGGACACCGCGAGGCGCTGGCGGGATACCTGTCAGGTAGAATTTGCCCAAACTGCGGTTGTCTTTCGCCAAAGGTCGCTCTCCCTGCAGGACGTGGATTTCAACGGTCGTTTGACCATCGGCAGCGGTTGTGAAGATTTCGCTTTTGCGTGTCGGGATGGTCGTGTTGCGTGGGATGAGAACGGTCATGACGCCACCGAGTGTCTCAACACCGAGAGAAAGCGGCGTGACGTCCAAGAGCACAATGTCTTTGGTCTTACCAGTCAAGACCGCAGCCTGAATGGCAGCGCCGACAGCGACGACTTCGTCAGGGTTGACACCTTTGTGGGGCTCTTTGCCGGTCAACTTGCGGACAAGTTCCTGAACCATAGGCATCCGAGTTGCGCCACCTACCAAAATGACTTCCTCAATTTGCGATAACTTGACACCGGCATCGCTGATGGCTTGCTTAAATGGTCGCTCGCATCGTTCAAGCAAATCACGAGTCAACTCTTCAAACTTGGCTCTTGTGATTCTGACATTCAAGTGCAGCGGACCTTTTTCAGGATGGAAGCTGATGAAGGGCAAGTTGACTTCGGTCTCAAGCATTGACGAAAGTTCAATTTTCGCCTTCTCCGCCGCTTCCTTGAGCCTTTGCAGGGCTTGTCGGTCTTTGCGCAGGTCAATGCCGTGTTCGTTGGCAAAGATGTCAGCGAGATAGTTCATCAATCGCTCGTCCCAGTCATCGCCACCCAAGTGGCTGTCTCCGGCAGTTGCTTTGACCTCAAACACGCCCTCTCCGATCTCAAGGATGGAGACGTCAAAAGTCCCACCACCCAAGTCCCAAACCAAGATCAAGCCCTCGCGCTTTTTGTCAAATCCGTAAGCGAGAGCGGCAGCGGTCGGCTCAGGGATGATTCGCAAAACCTCCAAACCGGCAATTTCACCCGCGTTTTTGGTCGCAGTGCGTTGAGCGCTGTCGAAGTAAGCAGGCACAGTGATGACTGCCTGCTTAATTTCCTCACCCAAATACGCTTCAGCGTCCTGCTTGAGTTTCTGCAGGACGAAAGCCGAAATCTCCTCAGGCGTGAACCGTTTATTGCCCAAAGCTGGAATTTCAACCATCGGGATGTCATTTGGACCTGCCACAACTTTGTATGGGACCCGACGACGCTCAACTTCAGTGGCTGTGTAGGTGCGACCGATAAAACGCTTGATCGAGTAAACGGTGTTTTCTGGATTCAACAAAGCTTGTCGCTTGGCAGGAATACCAACCAAGCGCTGTCCATCTTTGGTGAAAGCGACGACGCTCGGGGTCAAATTTGAACCCTCAGCGTTCGGAATGACCTTAACATTGCCATCGGCTTCCATAACAGCAATGACGGAGTTGGTCGTTCCCAAGTCAATTCCAACTGCCCGGGGCATACGGGACACCTCCTTCGGTTCTCGGGCTACCTCGTATCTTTTTCGTTCGCCTCCCTCAGTTTACCCGTTGATAGCATTGTACTAAACATCTCGCTCCATCGCCATTTATTTTGTCTCAAATTTCGCCGGAATGTTACGGTAAATTGAGCGCAATATGCTAAACTTTTGCCTCGCGCCCTCATCGCCCCGTTCTCAATTCCTCCCAGTTGACTGCATAGGTTGGTTTCTCCCCCCTCAGGGCTTGAACTACTTGCTCTGCGACTTTGCGGCGTAGATCCCACATCGCTTCTTCAGAATACCATGCCCAATGGGGTGTCACTATGACCTTTGGGTGCCGGACCAATCGGATGTTGGGGGTTGGCTCGTTGACGAACACATCCAAACC
>JANZZQ010000191.1 GCA_026419315.1 Armatimonadota bacterium
CAAATACACGGGTCTGACATATGCCGAAGACCCTGTCGTCGCTTTCGTGGAGATCAACAACGAGAACGGACTCATCCACGCTTGGCTCGGAAACGACATTGACAACATGCCCAAAATTTTTCAAGACGAGTTGCAACGCCAGTGGAACGCCTGGCTCAAGTCCCGCTACGGCACAACAGAAAAGTTGCGTAAGGCTTGGGGAGTTCGCGAAGAACCTTTGGGTGAAGAGCTGCTGCGCAACACGAACTTTGAGGCTGGTTTGCAGAACTGGGTTTTGGAAAGGCATGCCGGCGCTGAAGCGGATGCGGAAATAGTTGTTGAGCCTATACCGGAACTCAAAGGCATTCGCTTCGTCCGCATAACTGTCAAAAAGCGAGGTCAAGCAGGTTGGCATGTCCAGTTCCACCAACCGGGTTTGAAGGTTCAACCTGACAAGCCATACACGCTCTCTTTCTGGGCTCGTGCGGAGCAACCTTGCACTATCAGCGTTGCCGTCTCTCAAGCTCACGAACCATGGCAAAACTTGGGCTTCAGCGCTGATGTTAGGCTAACTCAAGATTGGCGAGAATACCGCTTCACTTTCACGCTTGCGAGGGGTGACGAAAACGCCCGCGTCATCTTCAGCAACTTGGGCGCACAAACCACGACTTATTGGTTCGCTGCACCATCGTTGCGACCTGGCGGCATCGTTGGGCTCGCGGAAAACGAACGAGTTGAAGACGGGAGCGTGCCGATTTTCCTTCGCAGCCGTTTTGCCGAGCGGACCACCGAAGCGCAAAGGGATTGGATGAGGTTTTTGTGGGAAACCGAAAACCGATACTGGCAAACGATTTACCGCTACTTGAAAGACGAACTCAAGGTTAAAGCGCTCGTCATCGGCACAATCGTTGGTTGTAGCACTCCCAACATAATGGCTCAACTTGACTGCATAGACACTCACGCTTATTGGCAGCATCCAATTTTCCCCTCGCGACCTTGGGACCCGGAAGACTGGATTGTCCCGAACAGGACGATGGTCAACGAGCGTGGAGGAACGCTGCCGGGATTGGCGCTGCGCCGCGTTTTGGGTAAGCCTTTCAGCGTGACCGAATACAATCACCCTGCACCTAACACTTACTCAAGCGAGGCATTTTTGCTGTTGGCGGCATACGCAGCTTTCCAAGATTGGGACGCAATTTACGCCTTCAGCTACTCCCACCGCCGCGACGACTGGGATTTGCGCCGCATTCCCAACTTTTTCGACATTGACCAACACCCGACAAAAATGGTTACCCTCCCACCTGCAGCGGCAATGTTCGTTCGCGGCGATGTCAAGCCAGCAAGACAGCAAATCGTTGTCAAGTTGACAAAAGAGCGAGAGGTGGATTTGCTGCGAAGGAGTTGGGCATGGTTGCTCGTCCATGCGGGACATGTAGGTGTTCCCAATGAGGCTATGCTCGTTCACAGGGTGGCTATAGCAACTGAAGGCAAAAGGGTCACAACAGCAGCGCTTAAACCCGAGCAAGTGAAAATTGAGGGCAACAAGTTTGTTTCCGACACCGGCGAACTGGTTTGGGATTTGACAGAAAAAGGGCGAGGGGTTATAACGGTCAACTCCCAAAACAGCAAAGCGGTGATCGGATTTGCAGGTGGCAAAAGGTTTGAGTTGGGCGGCGTCATCATTGAACCGGGACAAACGATGCAAGAAGGTTGGTGCGCCATTACCGTTACAGCGATGGAAGGCAATTTGCCAACTCGCCCCTTGTCCCGTGTTCTTCGTCCTGTCCGTTTGCTCATTACAGCAACTGGCTACGCTGAAAACGCCGACATTGGTTGGAAGGAAGTGCCCGGCTACCCACCTAAGTCCAGTTGCGGTCGCAATTGGGGCAGAGCACCTTCCCTCGTCGAAGGCATCCCTGCAAAAATCACCTTGCCTTTCCCCGCGAAGCGGGTTCAAGTGTGGTCCCTTGACGAAAAGGGACAACGCAAAGAACAACTCCCTGTTGCAGCCGACTCCAAAGGCAACGCCATCGTCCAAATCGGTCCGCAATGGCGAACTCTTTGGTATGAGGTTGAGGCGAAGTGAGCGAAAGGTTCTTGTGATTGCGGCTAAAGTTTCTTACCTTCCTTGCCCCACTCCTTGTTCTCGTTGCAGCCTCTTCCCTTCGGTTGCGATAGTTGGGGCGATGACGATTTCGCACCGGTGCATTTCCTTGATGTTTCTTGCCCCGCACATACCCATGCTATTCTTAAGCGCTCCAATTAGGTTCAGCGTCCCATCGTCCTTTGTCGCTGGACCGAGCAAGATGACTTCGAGTGGGGCAACTTGACCGACATAAATTCGGGTTCCTCTCGGCAAACCTGGGTGCGGGGTTGCCATGCCCCAATGGTAACCTTTCCCCGGCGCTTCAAAGGCTGAGGCTATCGGTGAACCGACCATCACGCCATCGGCACCGCAAGCAATTGCCTTGCAAATGTCCGCTCCAGTTCGCATACCCCCATCAGCGATAACGGCTACATACTTGCCTGTTTGCTTGTAGAATTCGTTGCGGGCGGCAGCAACGTCGGCTATCGCTGTCGCTTGAGGGACACCAACACCTACAACTTGCCTCGTCGTGCAGGCGGCGCCAGGACCAACACCTACTAAAATTGCGTCAGCCCCAACTTCCATCAGTTCCCACGCCGCTTCGTAACTGACGCAGTTGCCGACAACGAGCGGGACATCAA
>JANZZQ010000019.1 GCA_026419315.1 Armatimonadota bacterium
AGATGTGTATAAGAGACAGCTCGTAAACTTTGTCAAACCCTCCGATGATTAGTCGTTTCAAGTAAAGTTCGGGAGCAATTCGCAGATACAAGTCCATGTCAAGGGCGTTGTGGTGGGTAATGAAAGGTCTGGCTAATGCGCCGCCATAAACGGTCTGCAAAATCGGTGTCTCAACCTCAATAAACCCCCGCTCATCCAAAAAGCGGCGAATGGCTTGGATTATTCGGGAGCGCTTGATGAAAAGTTCGCGCACCTCAGGGTTGGCGATTAGGTCAAGGTAACGCTGTCGGTAGCGAACTTCAACATCCCTCAGCCCATGCCATTTCTCTGGGATTGGGCGCAACGCTTTCGCTAAAAGCCAAAACTTGAAAACCTCAATTGTCACTTCACCTGTCCTCGTTTTGGTCACTACACCTTCAACCCCGATGATATCTCCAGTATCCAGCTCCCCGAATTGCTGATACAGCTCTTCACCGACAGTGTTGATCCGAATCATCAGTTGAATTCGTCCCGAACTGTCCACCAAGTCAGCAAAAGTTAACTTGCCGTGCGATCTAAAGGCCGTTAACCGACCAGCAACGCGAACCGTTTGACCTTGCAAACTTTCAAAGGAAGAAACAATCTCCGCAGCCAAATGAGAGCATTCAAACTTGGTGATGGCGAAAGGATCAATTCCTTTCTCCCTCCACCGGAGCAATTTCATGAGCCTGTCAGCATAGAGAGGGTCGTGTTCCGCCATTACCGCTTCCAACCTCCTAACTGCATCCTTCGGGAGAAGGTTCGGTTTCGTCAATTGATTCACCGGCTAATTTTCTCGACCCTGTATTTGGTTACGCCAGCTGGCGCTCTCACTTCCACAATGTCCCCAACACGCTTGTCCAACAACGCTTCCCCTAAAGGTGATTGGTAGGAAATTTTGCCTTCCAAAGGATTCGCCTCAAAAGGACCAACAATTCTGTAGGTCACTTGCCTGCCTGTTGTCAGATTTGTCAACTCAACGACTGAACCGAAGCCGACTTTGTTGGTTGGGATTTTGCTCTTAGGGACAACTTTCACGATCTTCAGTATCTGCTGCAATTCCTCAATTCGACCCTGGATGAAAGCCTGTTCTTTTTTGGCATCGTCGTAATCGGTATCTTCCAAAAACTCCCCGACCTTTCGCGATTCTCTAATATGCTCCAGCACTTCCTTCCGCTCTTTCTCGAGCAACCTCTTTAACTCCGCTTCCAATGCCCTTTTGCCTTCCTCTGTGATGAGGATCACTTCTTCTTCAAATTGCTCTTCCATCGGTTTGGGCCTTGGCTGTGCCATAAGGCAATCACTCCCTTTTTCGCTGATGAGTAGTATCGCAGCAGCAAGCGAAACATAGAACTTGCCGCCGAAGGTTGCGCTGCCATTTTATCACACCCTTCTTCCAATGGCAACAGTGAAATCTCTCAATACTCCTTTGACTCTCGCTATGTTTTATCGGCGCCGAACGCAAAAACTTTTCGCCTCCCTCGCACCTAAGTGATTTTATTGCAAGCATCGTTGATTGGCGCTCTGGTTGTGACAAAATTTCTTGGTGATGGAGGTGGTCACGCACGGAACGAATTGGCATTATGGGCGGAACCTTTGACCCGATCCATTACGGTCATTTACTTGCGGCTGAAGAAGCCCGCTATCGGTTTGCTTTGTCTCAGGTAATTTTCGTCCCCTGCGGTGTCCCGCCTCACAAAAAACCTTACGAAGTCACCCCTGCCGAGCATCGCTTCGCTATGACCGTCCTCGCAACCGCCAGCAACCACTATTTTGTTGTCTCAAGGGTGGAGATTGACCGGCCGGGGCCGTCTTATGCAGTGGACACGATAAAGATTTTCCGACAACAATTCGGTGAAGGGCGTGAACTGTTTTTCATCACCGGGGTTGATGCTGTGCTTGAAATCCTGACATGGAAAAGTCACGAGGAACTCATTCAAACGTGTCGCTTCATCGCCGTCACCCGTCCAGGTTATGACGCTCAAAAACTGAAAGAGAAACTGCCACCGGATTACCTGTCCAGAATTGACCTGCTCGCCATCCCAGGTATTGACATTTCATCAACAATGATACGGGAGCGGGTTCGCAAGGGCGAACCGATTCGCTACTTGACTCCAGACGCCGTGTGTGACTACATTGTCAAGCACGGACTTTACAAGTAGGTCGCAATAACGCCTTTCCCGGAGGTGAATAGATTGGCAAAGAGGACAGCGAAGACTGTTTTGGATTTAGTGGAGTTCTTCTGCCAAATCGCCGACGAGAAAAAGGTTGAGGACTTAGTTGTCCTGGATGTTTCGCAACTAACCCCAATAACCAACTTCTTCGTCATAGGCACATGTGAAAACCCTTTACACATTGACGCCGTTGCAGAAGAGATGGAGTTCAGGGCAAAACGCGAGCTTGGAGTGCTTTTGAAGCGTTCTGGAGAGCCTTCGTCCAACTGGGTGGTTCTGGATGCGGGTGAAGTCGTAATCCATTTGTTTAGCCCGGAGTTGCGCGACTATTACGACTTGGAAACTCTCTGGGCTGCCGCTGAAAGGTGGGTGTGGGTGGACAACAAATTAAAGGCGGAAACAACTATTGCAACTTGAAAGCCTCTCCTCATAACCTGCCACCTCGGGTGGCACAAAAAAACCGGCGTGAAGGTGTTGGGTTCGGTGTTGAGGTTTCATTCCGTATCACTTAGTCCGCAACCATATTTGCGAAAGGGGGATAAAGCGTGGCCGAGCATTTCGTTCAATTCCGGGTGGAAGGTCAAGCTGTTTATGGGATGATACATTTGCCCGAAGGGAAAGGGAAGTTTCCTGCCGTCGCGCTTTGTCACGGTTTCACGGGAAACCGAATCGAGGCACACAGGCTTTTTGTGAAGATGGCCAGGTTTTTGGCTGCAAACGGCATTGCGGCGTTGAGGTTTGATTTCCGCGGTTCGGGCGAGAGTGAAGGTGATTTCGAGGAAGTGACCGTGAGCGGTGAAATTACTGACGCACTCGCCGCCCTTGACTTTTTGAGGAAGCAGCCTGAAATTGATGAAAGCCGAATCGGTTTACTCGGTTTGAGTTTAGGTGGGTGCGTTGCCACTTGCGCCGCAGCGCGTGACGGGAAAGTGAAAGCACTCGTCCTTTGGGCTGCGGTTTCAGATTTGAAAGGTTCATTCGTCGATGGGATGCCACCCGAAGTCCGGGAGTTGCTTGACAAGCAAGGTTGGCTTGACTTCGGTGGTTGGAAAGTTTCGAAAGCCTTTTACGAAGACGCTGCGAAAATTGACCCACTGCGCGAGGCGCTTCGCTACGATGGTGCAGTTTTGATTGTCCACGGCGCCAACGACCCAGTTGTTCCCGTTGATCACGCCCATCGCTACAACGCCGCATTCCAGTGCACAAAGAAGTTGCACATAATCCCGGATGCCGACCATACCTTCGCTCGCCTGGATTGGGAAGAGGAAGTCATGAAGGTCACCTTAGATTGGTTCAAATCGCGGCTTTAACTGCAAAAAGGAAAATCGTCTGCCTGATAACCTTGTCAAGCTACCAACTTCAGCCCGTGGTCGACAGCGAAAATCGCTGAAGGTGCGTCTCATGAAGCAGTAACGGTTTTTCCGTTTTCCGGCTACGAGAGGGAAAAAACTTTCAACGGCATAAGCGGACAAGTCAGAGGTTCAGTGCTAAGGGGAGATTCGGTTGTGCCGGAAGCGGGCAGGCACAATTCAATCCTTTTGAGGGCAAGATGGGTGCTTCCAATCGCTGCTCCTCCGATTCGAGACGGCGCTGTGCTCGTGAGAGGTGACCGCATAATCGCTGTCGGGAAAATTTCGGATTTGTCCGACAGAAATGCTTCAGTTCGTTTGTATTTTCCCGACGGTATTTTGACGCCGGGCTTAGTCAACCCTCATACTCACCTGGAAAACACGCGGTTTGTCAACTCGATCAAACGGCCTCAGCCTTTCAACAAGTGGTTATTCCAAATGGTTCGCCTCGTTCGTTCCCAAAGCCTTGAAGACGCCCTTGCCGCGGCGGGGGACGGAGTTAAGCAACTTGTCAAGTATGGAGTGACCTGCGTTGGCGAATTTTCACGATTGGGTGCTTCCTTCATCGCACTTCGAGAAGCGAAAATGCGCGGTATCGTGTTCAAGGAATTAATCTGCTTGAACGACAAAGAAACTGAAAAGCGGTTGGAGGAACTTAGCGGTTGGATTGAATCCGCAAGGTCCCAAGTAAGTTCCCTCTTGAGTGTGGCGGTAGGCCCTCATGCCCCATACACGGTGACGCCTTTAGCGTTTAGGCGGGTGCTTGAATTGGCGGAAAAACGAAACTTGCTCCTTTGCACTCATGCAGCAGAATCGCATTCCGAGCGGAAATTTGTTGAGCGGCGGGAAGGAATTTGGAGGTGGTGGCTTGGTGGCGTCCTTCGCGATGCCCCATTAGGGCTTTCTCCTATTCGCTACCTCGATTGGCTCGGGATTTTGCAACCTAACACTTTACTCGTTCACTGCGTCCAAGTTGACGAAACAGACATCTCAGTTTTGAGAGAGCGAAAAGTTTGGGTCGTCCACTGTCCCCGTTCAAATGCGAATTTGAAAGTGGGAACGATGCCGTTGGCGAAAATGTTGTCCGCAGGCGTCAGAGTTTGCTTGGCAACGGATGGGCTGGCGAGTGTTGACAGTTTGAGCCCTTTGGACGAAATCAGGTTCGCAATCGAACTCGCCCAAGAGCACCCTAAGATTTACCCTTCCCTGTCCCCAGACCGTTGGCTTCGCATGGTCACTTTGGACTCGGCGGCTGCGTTGGGGCTCGATAAGTTCGTTGGTTCCCTGGAACGAGGCAAACAAGCCGATATTGCGGTGTTTCGGGCCGGTTCCCAAGCCGAAGACCCATTTGAGGCGTTGTTGTTCGGTGCGAGGGAAGCGACCTTGACAATGGTTGCAGGGAAGGTAATTGGCGGCGAGGTGGAGGTTACTTGATTTCTGCCGATTGAAGCTCTGCCTCTTCCCTTTGAAGCCACATCCTGATAAGTTCTTCGCGTTCGTTTTCGCTAAATTCGGGGACATCGTAAAGCCCCGCTTTTCGTCTTTGCTTGAACGCCTCGTAGAGAATGATTGCAGTAGCAGCAGCGACATTTAAGCTGTTGGCGAACCCAACCTGTGGGATGACAATTCTCTCATCTGCCAACCTCCGTGCCGATTCTGAAACCCCGTGCCCTTCGTTCCCAAGCACGATTGCGACCTTGCCAGTGTAATCAACTTCGGTGAAATCTTTCGCTGTTGGGTCAACATGGGTGCAGTATATGCGAAACCCGAGCCCTTTCAATTCGTTCAGGCAATCCTCAATCGTCGGGTGTTGTATGACTGTCAACCATTTGTAACTGCCTGCCGAAGTTCTTTTGTCAAGAACGATTGGTCGAACACCCCGATGAACGACATGGATGAATTGAACCCCAACGGCGTCACAAGTCCGGCAAATCGCTGAGATGTTTCTTGGATTCTCCAGGTCTTCCAAAACAACCCGCAAACTCGATTGACGGCGGCGAGCGATTTCACGCATTTTTTGCACCCGCTCTTCCGAGACCATTTCTTCCATCACCTGCTTAAAGTGAAGTTGAATTTTTCGCCCCGAACCTTTTAAGGCGCTCGGCATTTTCAGCAAGAATGGTGATTTTGTGCTTGTTCTGATGGTGCGACTCAAGCAGCACCGATTTCTCCGGCCGCGCTGTAGCCTGACCTCCAAGCGCCTTCAATTTTGAAGCAACAAAACGCTCGTCTATGGATTCAGAAATTCAACCGGTGCGTAATCGTCCGTCAGTATCGGCACATCCCTGAAGGGAATTTGCCTCAGGTAAAGGTCAGCGGCGTAGTTGGGCAGTTGTGGTATTTTGATTTTCCCCTCCTTCACCATTTCCTCGGCTCGCTTGACTAATTCTTGTGCGGAAAGTTTCTTCGGCTTGCGGAGAGCGATGACAATCAAGTTGCGCCTATCATAGAGCCAAGGCATTTTCCGATACTCCACGGGGAAGATGTAAACTTCGGGGAAGGTTGCCTTCATCGTTTTCAAGATGGAGCGAGTGACTTCCGTTCGGAAACCTTCCAGCCGCCCGACAAGGTTGAAAACGACAACACCATCATCTGTCAAACGGGATTGTGCC
This sequence comes from Armatimonadota bacterium, assembly GCA_026419315.1. Taxonomy (GTDB): domain Bacteria; phylum Armatimonadota; class Fervidibacteria; order Fervidibacterales; family Fervidibacteraceae; genus Fervidibacter. Next base: position 6,154 of record JANZZQ010000019.1, read on the forward strand.
AGCCACCAAAATTCCCTCGTAACGAGATGGAAAGGCAAAGTCACCTCGTATCGGCTGCCAAAATACGCGTCAAGTATGATGATATCGTATCGCTCTCTCGTCTTGCGCAGGTAAACCCTTCCGTCCTCAATGAAAACTTTCATTCGCTCGTCTTCTCGGAAGTTAAAAAACTTCTCCGCAACCTCTTTCACTGCCGGGTCAATTTCCGCTGTGTGGATAACCATTTGCGGGTAGTCCTTGTGAAACTTCTTTTGAGCCGTTGCGCCACCAAGTCCGACGAACAAAACTTTTTTCGCATCGGGTTTGAAAAGCATGCAAAGGTGAAGGTAATCCGTGTAGGCGAAGACCGCCCTATCTGGGTCTTTCAAGTCCATCGCACTTTGGTAACTGGCGTCAAACCTCAAGTATCGGATGTTGTCAACGTCCTCAACGATAATGCGGTGGTAGAGGCTATCGCGGCGATAAATCACTTGAGCAAAACCCAGCGTCGAAACCAAAAGAGCCAGAACGAATATCAGATTCAGATGGACCTTCCCGGAACGGCGGCTTGTTGAAAGCGCTCCGATTAAGAAGCACAAAATTGCGGCGAACAAAGTCGCACCGGTCATTTGCATTAACACTGTGCTCACCCCCCATTTCGGGAGTAGAAAGAAAGCGCAACCCAATGTTCCGAAGATGCTGCCTACCGTCGAGACAGCGTAAATGCTACCAGCGGTTCGTCCTGCCGTTTCCACACCCTTAGATGCAAGGCGGATGAGGTAAGGCGAAACCGTTCCCAGAAGAATTGACGAAGGGGCAAACAAAACTGTTGCGGCGAGAAGCACACCGTAACGACCTGCTATTCGTTCAAAGGTGTTTTCTACGGGCATTGGGATACCTCCAACGCCAATGACCGTTTCTTCCGGAAACAGCCAGTGGGTCATTGGCGAAATAAGCCCGATGCTGATTGCAGCGAGGATGAGCAGAATACCTAAGCCGTTCGGCGTCGGAAACTTGTCGGCAATCACACCGCCGAAGAAATAGCCAACGCTCAAACCTGCGAGGAAGACACTTATAACACTCGCCCAAGTTATAGCGCCACTTCCAAAATGAGGTGCCAAAAGCCTGGCACCACCAGCAATTTCAAGCACCATAACGATAGCGCCGCACAAAAACGCGATAACCCAAACCATTCTCGTTCACCACGAACGCCTTTCGGCGTGTGAAGTTCACTTTTGGCTAAAGTTGGCGTCGCTAATTTGAGCCACAGCGTATGCGTCAAAAAGCAAACCGGCTTGAGCCAGCCCTCTTTCGAGCCTGAAACTGGCTGCACATGCGATCATTGCCGCGTTGTCCGTGCACCACTTCAATGGCGGCAATGCGAGTTGCCACTTGTGACGCTCTGCGAGTTCCAATAACTTCTGACGCAATCTTCGATTCGCTGCAACTCCGCCGACAACGGCTACCCGTTCAGCGTTTGTTTGCTCTGCCGCTCTCTTTAAGTTGCTTAAGAGCATATCGACGACCGCTTCTTGGAAACTCGCTGCTATGTCGTTAATTGTCGGGTTCGGTTTGCGCTTCAATCTCTCCTCCATGCCTTTCAAGTAACGAACTACCGCTGTTTTCAAACCTGCAAAAGAGAAGTCAAGGGATGGCGTTAGGTCGGCGCGAGGGAAAGCGATTGCGCTTGGGTCACCTTTTTCAGCAGATTTGTCAATAACTGGACCGCCGGGAAAGCCAAGCCCTAAGGCTCTCGCCACTTTGTCAAAAGCTTCCCCCGCAGCGTCATCTCTGGTTCGCCCCAAGACTTCGTAATTGCCAACATCCTTGACCCAAATAAGTTCCGTGTGTCCACCTGAGACCAACAAGCAAAGGAACGGGAAACCCCATTCTTGTGACTTTTCGGCTTCAGAGTCTTTGAGAAACACCGAAAACACATGACCTTCAAGGTGATTGATTGGGACAAGCGGTAGGTTATGGGCTAATGCAATCGCTTTGGCAAAACTGACGCCCACAAGCAACGAGCCAATCAAACCCGGGCGGTTAGTGACAGCAACAGCGTCCAAATCTTGCCAGCTCACCTTAGCGTCGGAAAGCGCTTGTTGAACAACGGGGGCAATGAACTCCATTTGCTTTCGCGAAGCGATTTCTGGGACGATACCTCCAAAAGGTTCATGCAATTTCGTTTGGGTCAGCACAACATTGGCTCTCACCCTGTCTCTTATACACATCT
>JANZZQ010000192.1 GCA_026419315.1 Armatimonadota bacterium
GTTGTAGACATGCGGGTTCTGCAGGCGGAGTCTATTGGCCTTACTGGAACTATGCAGTTGACCCATACATCAAGGGGCAAACAGGGGCTTTGGAAAGGCGAGGGATTTGGGTGTGCCCAAGTGCTATTAGACTTGGTCCTGCCAACATGACCTACGCTTACAACTACTTGAGGTTAGGCTACTTCACGACCCTCACTACAGGATATCTTGGCTATGCGAACCGCCCAGCATCCCTTGCTGAACTTCAAGACCCAACCTCAACTTTAATGGTTTCCGATGGCTTGGAATTAGGTCGCCCACCTTACGGCGTTCAAATCCATGGTTACCCTGATATGGTTACTGCTCCTCACCACCATGGAGGCAACATAGGTTACTACGGGACCGCTCGAATCCCAATGGCACAAGACCCCAACGGACTTTCATCGGTTGTATGGTGCGATGGGCATGTTAAGCCCATGATGCGTAAAAAATTGACGCCGCCTGCAGGAGGCAACCCCCGCGGCAGTGCGCCCGGAGAGGCGCGAGACGATGATTTGTGGGATAGGCGAAAACCTTCCCCTTGGAGGTTCTGAATTCGTCAGTGCACTGCGTAAGGTAAAGGCTTTGTTCTATCGGATTGCCGCTTGAACGCAAGGGAGCGCATAGTCGCTCCCGTTTTGTTTTTAGGCAGGTGTTTAGCCCTTGCTTTCTCCGTCTTCTGTGTTACTGTTTGTTTTTGAGCAAAGAGGGCAAGGAGGGATTTGGCATGGCTGACGAAGTCAAACTTGCTGTGACTTTAGCGCGACCGAAAATGCTCGCCAACTCGTCCCCTCAAATCCAATACGCACTCGTTGAGGTTATCCCCGTCGGTGAGGGACTTCCAGAGTCTGCACCGCTTAACCTTTGCTTTGTCCTTGACCGAAGTGGTTCAATGGCTGGTGAGAAAATTGACAACTTGCGACAGGCAGTCAAACTCATAGTTGACCAACTCGACCCAACAGACATAGTCAGCATTGTCATCTTTGACGACAGAGCAGAGGTTCTTGTTCCAGCAACACCTGCGTCAGACAAAAACTACCTGAAACGACAAATCGACACAATCGCAGATCGGGGCGGCACGGAAATGAGTAAAGGGATGAAACTCGGAATCCAAGAACTTCAAAAGCACTTGACACCCGATAGGGTTTCGCGAATGGTTCTATTGACCGATGGGCAAACTTACGGCGACGAGGATGAATGCCAGAAGTTAGCGAACCAGTTGAAAGAATTGAGGGTGCCGCTTTGCGCCTTCGGTTTGGGCGAGGATTGGAACGAGGATTTGCTTGACACATTGGCAAACGCAACGAAAAGCATTGGCGGTTTCTCCGAGTTCATTGAGCGCCCCGAACAGATCCTTCAGCACTTTCAATTCGCTGTCCGAAGCGCTAAGCGGGTTGTTGCTCGAAACGCTCACTTGACACTCAAACTCGCACAAGGAATCGGCCCGCGACAAGTTTGGAGAGTTCTTCCCCTAATTGCCAACTTGGGTTATCAGCCGATTTCCGACCGGGATGTCCAAGTGCCGTTGGGAGATTTGGAACGCGATGAAGGACAAGCGATTTTGGTTGAACTTTCCATAGCGACCAAGCCCAAAGGCACATTCAGGATCGCGCAGGCTGAAGTGACTTACGACTTGCCTCACGAAAACCGATACGGCGAAAAAGTCAAAGCTGACATCATTGTTGAGTTCACCGATGACCAACAGGCTGTCCAGCAAATCAACCCGAGAGTGGTGAACTTGGTTGAAAAGGCAACGGCTTTCAAATTACAAACTCGCGCCCTTGAAGCAGCAAAAGCGGGAGATTACGGGACAGCGACAAGGCTCTTGCGTCAATCGGCGACTCGCCTGCTTAACATCGGCGAACAAGAATTGGCTACAGTTGCGTTTGAAGAAGCGAAGCGACTTGAACAAGGGCAACAAATGTCAAGCACGGGGACAAAACGGTTGCGTTACGAAACGCAACGGCTTACCAGACCTTTGCCGAAGCAGTAATGGTTTAGAAGGAAGCTCTCGAGGGGAGAGACTGGGAAACCTCGGCTCACTGAAGATCACGCTCTTGCGCAACTGGAGAAAAATTCCTTCGCCTCACTGGAGGTTCTCCCTCCAGGCGACAAAAGGATTTCCAACTTCACCGGGAGATTTGTCCTCCCAAACGGCAAAATTTTTTTCCGCTTCAGCGGAGGGTTGTGCCCCCACGCAACCGAAAAAAGGCTTTTTGTGAGGGCTTATTTTTTTGGCTTATTGGAAGCTTGCCCCCTCACCTTTCGTCGGCAAAATAGGTAGGTAAATTGGTGGATTGGCACGCAACAGAGTCTGCGCTTACCTGAAGCCAGCAATCGCGCGAAAGGGGTGAACGGATTGTGCCGGTAGTGGTAATAACGGATGCCGAATTCCCAAGCCTTTCTTGGGAGCGAGGGTTTTTCGATGGACACGGAATCGAGTTAAAAGTGGCAAACACATTTGACCCGAACGAAGCGTTACCTCTGCTCATCGATGCCGACGCTATCGTTACCAACCGCTGTCCACTTATGCGCCCCCTCATTGAGCGATTGAAGCGCTGTCGCGTTATCGTCCGTTACGGTGTCGGCTACGACAATGTTGATGTCAGGGCTGCAACGGAGAAAGGCATAATTGTTTGCAATGTTCCCGATTATTGCACCCACGATGTTGCAACCCACACCC
>JANZZQ010000193.1 GCA_026419315.1 Armatimonadota bacterium
TCCCTTTTCTCAGCGAACGAATTTCCGACGATGCTTTGCGCAGACTTGGTGAAGATGGATTAGTTGACGCTTTCAATCTCGTTTTAAGAGCAAAGGTTCGCCCGTTTTGGAAAAGGTTAAGAAAGCAAGTTGATACTGCATCTTTGGGTTGGATGGCTCGGACTTTTATGAGTGAATTTGCGGAAGCCAATTATGATGTGCTGGATTCGTGCATCAATGCGACCGCAAAACTTAGGCTTTTAGCAACTTTACCCAGACCTGCGTCTTATGTGCCTGTTGACACTTCTGTTTTGCCAAGACCTGCATCTTCAACTGAAGTTCCATCAAAGGAGAATTTGCCATCAATTTCCCAAACCTAAAAAGTTTGACGGTTAATAGAGATGAGAATTGAGCAGTCGGTTTGTTTGGCAAAAATTTCTTCTTCAGCGAAGTGTAAAACCCTGCCCTACTGAATGGTTTAATTCTGTGCCGATGACGAGCCAAAGAAACATCCATCACACATTGCAAATTTCAAATGCTCTCCTCATCGCCTCAAAGACATCGCCTTTCGGGATGAACTCGTGCCCAACATAGCCTTCGTAGCCGAGCGCCGCAATCGCTTTCATGATGCCTCGGTAGTTGAGTTCTTGGTCGTCGTCAAAGTCGCGGCGACCGGGGTTGCCTGCGGTGTGGAAGTGGGCAATCCATTGTATGTTTTGCTGGATCGTGCGAATAATGTCGCCTTCCATGATTTGCATGTGATAGATGTCGTAGAGCAATTTCACTCGCGGCGAGTTGACCCGCTTGCAAACTTCAACGCCCCACCAAGTCCTATCGGCTTGATAGTCTTTGTGGTCAACTTTGCTGTTGAGCAACTCAAGTGCCAAAGTGACGCCTGCTTCCTCCGCTGCTTTCGCCACTCGCTTTAGACCCTCTGCGGTGTTCTCAATTCCTTCCTCGTCGCTCAGCCCGCGCCTGTTGCCGGAGAAGCAAATCAAGATTTTGATGCCGTATTGCTTTGCCAACTCCAAGTTGCGCAAAATTTCCTCTTCAATGCGGTTGTGGTTTTCTTTGCGGTTCAAGCCATCTGTCAAGGTTCCGTGCCCGCCAATCGTCACGATTTCAAGCCCTTCGTCTTTGATAGGGTCCCACCATTCCCGGGGAACGAGTTCGAAACCGGCGTAACCGATCGCTTTCGCTTCCTTGAGCAGTTTTTTGATGTCAACGCCTTGCCTTGCGAAGCACCACCAACTCAAATCCTGCTTGAACTTCCCCATGCGCTTTTCCCCTCCTTTTTGTTCGCTTGCAAGCGCGACGCTGGCGGCAGCGACTCCCAAAGCCGTTGTTCTCAACCAGTCCCTCCTTGTCATTTTCATCACCTCGCTGCTACATTTTGCCGCTTTCCGCTTCTCAAGTTGACGGGCAATTCCCCATCAAAAACGAACTTTGCTTGACACAGTGATTTTGCGCTGCAAAAATTTTAGCGAGCACCTCGGACGGTGCTCCTCAGAAAGGGGAGGTGAGCGCGATGGCAGAGAGCGCTCGCGTTGGTGACCAATTTTCAGAGTTGCTTCACAAAGGAAGCCAAGCAGTTCAACAAAACCGTCCCGATGTAGCAATACCCCTGCTGGAGAAAGCAGTTCAGATGAACCCCGAATCTTTTGATGCCCTCTTCTGGCTCGGTGCTGCTTACTCTCTCGCCCAGCGGTGGGAAGAGGCAGCGGAGTGTTTTGAGCAGGCGAAGGAAATTCGCCCGGGTGTTGCATCTGTATGGTATAACCTCGGCGTCGTTTACTGGCGAATGGGGCGAAACAGCGATGCTATTGACTGCTTTGAAGCAACCCTCCAAATTGACCCAAACCACGCAGGCGCAAAGAAAGCACTATCAACCCTCATCGCAACAAAGCCCGGGCTTGACACCGAACTGACACCGCTGTGAAAGGTTCGTAGTGGGCACGAGACGAAGTGGATTGACGTAGTTAAGTGCGGGGTGCAGAGTGTAAGGTGCGATGCAAGACAGCAACACTGCACCCCGCACTTCGCACCCTGCACCAATTTTATGCCACTTCGCTAACTCTTCGTGGCTTACTGCGAACAAAAAGCGAAAATCCCTGCCCGCTACGGAGGGATAAATGATGGGGACGGGGGAGATGGAGTTTTCGCAGTTGCTCAGGCAGGACAGCCAGTTTGTCCAGCAGCAAAGACCGGACCCTTGCTATCCCGCTTCTTGAACAGGCTGTTGCTTTTGAACCAAATTCTTTTGAAGCGAGGTTCTGGCTTGGGGCTTTAGTCTTCCTTCCGCTGGTCTTTTTCTGTCCGCCGATGTGTGTCGTTCAGATAGCCGTTGACATATTTTTGAGGGCGGCAGCGATATTTCCATTCATCGTCGCCGTTTGCGAGTATGTGCTGGGAATGCACCTTGAAAGCACCTATCATCCTTCGTGGCAGATTTCTTTGGCAACATCAATCATCTGGTTTTTGCTTTCGTTGGTGGGCATCGGTTTAATCGTTGGTGCTCCGCTCGTGATGCGGTGAAAAGGGGTGAAACGAAAATGCTGAAGTTTCGCCCATCACTTTCACTCGCTTGCCTTCTGCTCATGCTCGGGTGCGCAGGCAACCCATTTCGGCAGTTCAAGATCTTGGATGTCAAAGTTGAGCCGAC
>JANZZQ010000194.1 GCA_026419315.1 Armatimonadota bacterium
CTGGAAAGCCTTGAAGAAGCGTCAAAGATAAACGTCTTGTCGGTTGACCTTGCCCACCGCTTCCCTCAAGTTTTCAAACGGGTCTCAAAAGCAATGAATCGTGGAGCGACAGTGCGTTTCATTGATAGCCGGAAAGTTCAACTGACGAGGATAGCGACCGAGCATATTTGCCCTTTGCCGGGACAAGAGTTAAACGCCTTGACATTTTCTAACGGAGACGGCGAAATCGTTTTGGTGTCTTCGGAAATCGCGTTGCAAGGGCAAGGGGCAAAAGCCGTTGAAATACTTCAAGGTCGCAAAGTCATGTTCCTGACCGATTATGTTAACCAGAGGGGTATGATTGAAGCGGGGGTCCGTCCCTTCCCTGGAGGCGCTTCCGCTTACGAAATGCTTCAGCGAGCCCTCACTGGTGATTTGAAAGCGTTGCTTGTTTTCGCCGACGACCCATTTGAGTTCTTCCCCGAACTGGCAACCAAAGCGTTCAGTCAAATTGATTTCGTTGTCGTTGTTGACGCCGTTGAAACCCAAGCGATGAAATACGCCCACATGGTTTTGCCTGGGGCACTGCTTGCTGAAAAGGAAGGGACTTTTACGAACTGCGAGGGGCGAGTCCAAACTTTGGAACCTGTTGCCCCACCTTTGGCTGGCTTGACAGAAAGACAGATACTGGAAGAAATGTTGAGGTTGCTGGGAGAGATCCCAGAAGCTGGAGAGGCACCCCCTTTCTCGGTCAAATCAACAACCGTTGAACCTGAAAGTCCGACAGAGGAACGCCCGTTCGTTATTGCCCTTGACAGCGGAACTTTTTGGAACAACCACGCCCTTTCGAAAGCGTCGGTCACAGTTTGGCGCGAAATGCGTCGTCCTTTCGTTGATTTCCCAAAAGGCTATGTCCTTGTCAACCCCGAAGACTCCCGCGAGCTCGGGATCAGGATGTTTGCACCTGTCAAGGTGGAAAGCTCGGAAGGGGAAATCACACTTCCAGCAAACATTGACGAGAGGGTAGTGAGGGGGACTTTGTTAGTGCCGATGTTTCTTTGGGAGAAAGTCGGTGCGGCGCTGGGCGCACTTCAATTCGACTCGACTTTGAGAATTCCCGTCTTCCGACCGACAGCTGTGAAGATTGTCAAGTAAAGGATGGGAGGCTTCCGCGATGGAGAAACGATGGGTTAGCGAAGAACACTTGGAGACGATTTTAGCGGAGTTGATTCAGGAGGAACGGCTTATCGCCCCAATTAAAATCGGCGGCGAGGTTGTCTTCCGAAAAGTCAGAAGCGTGGAACAAATTTGCCCCGACTCAGAATATGTCAACTCCTTCATCCCGCCCAAAGAGTTTTTCCTGCCCTCCCGTCAAAGGTTGCTCAGATACGAACTTGAAAACGGCGTCAAATCGGTTGAGCCGGAGGTTGAAGAACTACCAGAGCAAGTCATTTTCGGCATCAGAAGTTGCGATGTCGCCGGGGTTGAATACTTGACAAAGTTCCTTTCAGGCGAAATGTTCGGTCGCCCCGATTTGGCAGACGGGCTTTTCATGAAGCGACGAGAAAAGTTGACGATTTTGAGCGTTGTCTGCCAGCAACCTGCCGAAACTTGCATGTGTGTTTGTTGTGAAGGCGGTCCAGCCCTTGAAAGTGGTTTTGATTGGCAACTAACGAAACTTGATAAAGGTTGGCTCGTTGAGGTTGGAAGCGAGAAAGGAAGGGAACTGGTTGAAAGGTTCAGACAGTGGTTGCCCCTTGCCCATGAAGAGGCGATTGCGGAAAAAGAGGAGAGGGTCAAGCAAGTCGTTGCGAACTTTTACAAGTTCAGCCCCCACAGAGTTCAAACTATGGCCGCTTCAAGGATGCTCTCAAAAGGGCGGCTCGAACATTCTTTTTGGCAGCGGATTGGAGAGCGATGCGTTGAATGCGGCGGTTGCGCGTTTGTTTGCCCAACTTGCTATTGCTTCAATGTCGCTGATTTGCCCTCCGAAAGGCAAGAAAGCGATGGAGATATAGTTCCGCTGGTTCCGGGAGCACCAACGAAAATTCCGACGAAGGGCAAGTGGGAAAGGATTCGCTGCCGAGACTGCTGCATGTTGGCGGGTTATGTCCGCCACGCAGGCGGAATTTACCCAAGAAGGACAACGGGCGAACGGTGTCTCACTCGCTTCTTCCACAAACTTTCGTGGCAGTTCCACTTCCGCATGGGTCGGCTCGGATGCACTGGTTGCGGGCGATGCATCGTCACCTGCATGGGCAACATCGGAATAAGTCAAGTCTCCGATGAGATGGTTGAAGCCTTGACGAATGTTCCAGCGAAGCGAAGGGAAATCGTTTTGCGAACTGGTCGCAGTTCCGAGCCTTGAAAAGGCTTTGGCTCAACTTGGGAGGTGAACGAAGGATGGAAGCGGAAATTAAGACGAAAGCGACGGTAAATGGCGCATCCGTTTTCTTGCCCAAACTCGTTCGCATCTTGGACATGAAAACGGAAGTGCCAGCAGAAGCAGTAACTGGTCCGATTGTCAACTTCACGATAGAACGAAACGGCATTGAGTTCCGACCGGGACAGTTCTTTGAAATCACCGTTTTTGGAGCCGGCGAGGTCCCCATCTCAATCTCCTCGCCACCGAGTTTAAAG
>JANZZQ010000195.1 GCA_026419315.1 Armatimonadota bacterium
AAAGTGGGGAATTAAGCCGATCGGTGGTCAGGCGAAAAGCCGTTCGCAAAACCTTAAGCCGTAAAATCAATCAAACTGCCTTAAGAAACGCAAATCGTTTTCGTAGAACAATCGGATGTCGTCAATCCCGTAGCGGAGCATCGCCAACCTTTCAACCCCCATCCCGAAAGCGTAGCCTTGCCACTTTTCGGGGTCGTAACCGACATTTTCCAAAACCGCAGGGTGAACCATACCGCAGCCGAGGACTTCAAGCCAGCCCGTTTGTTTGCAAACGCTGCAACCGCTGCCCTTGCAGAAAACGCAACTGACCAAAACTTCGGCGCTCGGTTCGGTGAACGGGAAGTGGTGAGGTCTAAAACGAATTTGAACCCACTCGCCGAAAAAGCGCTGGGCGAAAGCGTAAAGGGTTCCTTTCAAGTCGGCGAAAGTCACATCTTCGTCGACGAGCAAACCTTCAACTTGGTGGAAAACCGGGGAATGGGTTCTGTCAAATGGGTCGCGCCTGTAAACTCTTCCGGGCGAGACGATGCGCACCGGTGGCTGCCTGCTTTCCATGACCCGAATTTGAACTGCAGAAGTTTCAGTCCGAAGCAAAACCTCTTTGCCCGGCTCCCAATCGCCGACGATGTAAAAACTGTCGTGGTCGTCACGAGCTGGGTGGTCTGGTGGTATGTTCAGGGCGATGAAGTTGTGCCACTCGTCCTCAACCTCCGGACCGTCAACGACTTCAAAACCCAAATCGGTGAAGATGCTGCAAATTTCGTTGATGGTCAAAGTTAAGGGGTGAAGTCCGCCAGGTTGCCAAATTCGCCCCGGCAAAGTGACATCAATTCGCTCGCGCTCCATCTGCTTTTTCAAAGTTATCTCGCGAACAATTCGCTCACGCTCGCGGAGCGCTTCTTCAAGCCAGTCGCGAAGGGCGTTCGCTTCAGAGCCAACTTGTCTTCTCTCCTCAGGTGAAAGTCGTGACAGGCTGCGCAAAACCGCATTCAGTTCACCTTTGCGTCCCAAAAACCTTCGTCTGATCTCCTCAACGGCTTCAACGGTTTCCGCAGTTTCCAAAGCCTTTCCCGCCTCTTCTTTCAACTTCCGAACTTGCTCGAGCAGCTCCGTTGCCTGCATAAATCAACCTCCTCGCAAACTTGATGGAAACGTGACCCGTTGAAGGAATGATAGCCCTAACGGCGCAGTAAGGCAAGACGATCCAGGCTTTACGGCACCATTTTTGATGTCGCATAGTTTTGTGTGGTGTAAAATTGGCTGTTGCCCGCAAGGGATGGGGCTGAGGAAAATTTTTGTGGCGTTGGGGTTTGGTCCTGGCGGTTTCCAAACTGCCATTGCCTATAACGGGTGAACAAAGCGTAACGCGCGACATTGGACGCTCAACGCAAATTGAAGTCTGCGGGAAAATTGCATTGGCAAACTGAACAGGGAAAACAAAACCCGGCGTGCCAGTGAGCATGCCTTTCCGAAAGAACAACTTTGGACGGTGATCCAAGCATGGTTTCCGTTTCCGCTCAAAACATCGTCAAGTATCTTGGCAGGACGTTAGTGCTGAAAGGGGTGTCGGTTGAAATCAAGCCTGGCGAGTTCTTTTTCGTGCTCGGACCATCGGGCTGCGGCAAGACGACTTTTTTGAGAGTGCTTGCCGGCTTTTTGTTTCCCGACGACGGTCGTGTTTTCTTTGGAGAACGGGATGTGACTTTCGTGCCGCCGCACAAACGGAACGCGGCGATGGTGTTTCAGCATTACGCTTTGTTCCCGCACATGAGCGTTTGGGAAAACGTAGCTTACGGGCTGAAGTTGAGAAGGCTACCGAGGGGCGAAGTTGAGCGAAGGGTGAGGGAAGCCCTTAGGCTCGTCAGGCTTGAAGGTTTTGAGAGGCGATTGCCACTGCAACTTTCGGGAGGTCAGCAACAAAGGGTGGCGCTCGCAAGGGCAATTGCCGTTCACCCCGATTTGCTTTTGCTTGACGAACCTTTGTCCAACTTGGACGCGAAATTGCGTGCGGAAATGAGAAGCGAACTCAAAGCCCTACAGCGCCAACTCGGCGTCACCACTATCTATGTCACTCACGACCAAAAAGAGGCGCTCGCAATGGCTGACAGAATAGCGGTCATGCACGACGGTCAAGTTGTGCAAGTTGGAACTCCAACCGAACTTTACCGGAAACCTCTCACCCGTTTCGTCGCCGAATTTCTCGGCGACGCCAATGTTTGGGAGGGGCGAGTAAAAAGCGTTCATTCGGATTTGGTTGTCGTTGAAACCGGCTTTGGCGAAGTGAAGTGTCAACCACCATCTTTTGCGGTCAGTCAAGGCGAGAGAGTTTGGGTCATGATTCGCCCAGAGTCGGTTTCTGTCACAACTGACCGAACGGAAGCGTCAAACCAACCCAACACATTCCCGGCAAGCATTGAGCAGACAATTTACTTGGGTGAAGCCGTTGAGATTCTGGCGAAAATAGGTGAAACTTCTGTCAAGGCTTTGCATTTCCGACCTGAAGACGGAGGGTTGCCAAATGAAGTCAGGTTCAAGTTCTCTCCCGACGACCTCACCCTTATCCCTTACGAGGTCGCTCAGGAGACTTCGCTATGAATACTCGTC
>JANZZQ010000196.1 GCA_026419315.1 Armatimonadota bacterium
GTGCAATAGTTTCAACCGTTTTGGGTAGGCGGCTCGCCGCTTTCAGCGAGCGAATCCTGCTCCAACTTCCGCTTACCCGAACAGTTTACGGGCCGGCAAAACAAATTGTTGAGTTCTTCGTCAACCCAAGCGTAATCCAATTTGGAGCTGTCGTGTTGGTTCGCTATCCCCACCCAAACAGCTACGCAATTGGATTCATCACCGGAAAGGATGTGGAACAGATAGACGCTGCAGTAGGCAAGCGAACGGTCAACGTCTTCGTCCCATTCACCCCCACACCTGTCACAGGCATTATGCTGGTGCTCCCTGAAGATGAGGTCATCCCCGTGGATTTGACAGTCGAAGAAGCGTTGAAGATGGTCGTTTCAGGAGGGGTCGTAACGCCTACCAGGGCATTGGCAGAGGTGAGCAAAGAAGAGCGAAAGTTAAGTTGAGATGACAGTGGGTTCAAAGCTTCTGTCCGGGTTTGACTTCGGGTTTCCTTCGGCTATGCCCTACCCTACTTGTCCCTTCCATTGCACTCACCCGTTATTGCGGTTTTTGTCCTCAACATCTCTTGCAATTTGGACGGTTTCGTGATGACGAAGCCCTCCTTTGTTCGCAGCAAAATTCCTTCCTTCTGCCATTGGCTGACTATTCGGTTTGCGGTCTCGCGAGCCAATCCGCACCTTTTTGCGAGGATGTTGATGTTCACCCATTGCGGCAATTGACCTTGTTGGTTTGCAAATTCCAGCAGCGCCCAAGCGACTCTTTCGGGAGCGTTGAGCCAAGCCATTCGCATAACCAATTCATCTGCTTCCCTTACCCTCTTCGCGAGTGCTTCCATGAGTTGCCAAATAAGGCTCGGCATTCTTTCTGCCAAAGCCATGAAATCAGACCTTCGCACCAAAAGCGCTTCACCATCGGTCAATGCGACCACATCTGCTGATCGGGGTCGCCCGTCAATCAATGAGAGTTCGCCGAAGAAATCGCCGGGCTTCAGCAAGTTCAAAAGGACTTCACGGCCTCCATCGTCAACGCCGACAACCATCACCTGCCCTTTGAGCAGGATGAACAAGGTTGAACCCATTTCGCCTTTGCAACACAAGACATCGCCGGCACGGAACCTCCTGCAGATAGCGACTTGAGCGAGATGGCGCAAAAATTGAGAGGGCATGTTGTGGAAGAGAGGCACATGTTGCAGCGTCGCAACAGCGTTTCCGTTCATAACGACCCCTCCTTTGAGCGCAAGCGATTGTCTCAATTTGCCTTCACGCCACAGTTAAAGCGAAAGGTGTTAACTATGGCGCGATGGCATTTGTTTTTTCTCATCACGGCGATCGTCTTGACAACATGGTTGCCTTACCTTTTCGGTTGGTGGCTCACACCGCCGAACACCCGCTACTTCTGGCTCATCTACAACCCCGATGACCAAAATGTTCACCTGATGTGGGCGCGACAAGCAATGGACGGCAAATTTTTGTTTCACGACCTGTTCACCACTGAACCGCACCCGGGACTGTTTATAAACCTTTTCAGCCTGATTTTGGGTTGGTTCTGCCGAGTCACCGGAATATCGCTCCACCTCGGCTATCAAGTTTTCAGGACGGCAATCGCTTTCGCTTTCCTGCTCACCGCTTACTGGTTCAGCGGTCTCTTTTTCCGCAGCGAACGAACCCGATTTTCGTTCCTCCTCATCCTCAGCCTTTCTTCTGGTTTTGGTTGGCTCATGGTTCTTCTTTGGTGGCTAACGAAGCAGCGACCGCCCTTCTTTTTCGTTGATGTCAGCCCGGAATTGACAATGCCTGAAGCCAATTCCTTCCTTTCGTTGACGGTTGCGCCGCTGGCCGCTTCCGGTGTAACTTTGGTGATGCTGTCGCTCGGTTGTTTGTTAACGGGTTTGCAATTTCGGCGCGAATCGGCTTTTCGCTTTGTTACCTTCGCCACCGTCTTCGGTATCCTCGTTGTCAATGTCCACACCTACGCTGCCATCCCGATGCTCATTTCGGTTGTTCTTTGGCAGTGCGTGGAAATTTTTCACGTCAAGGGCTTCCGCCTCAGGGAACTTACCGCCACTTTCCTCTTTTGCCTTTTCGTTGTCCTGGTCCTTGGGGGGCAGGCAATTTTGTTTTCTCGCGACCCCGCTTTCGCCCAAAAAGCCGCGACGCCTACCCTGACCCCCAACCCTATTATCCTTATCGGCAGTTACGGGTTTATCGCTTTAGGGGCGCTTTCAGGGTTGCCCATCGCCTTGAGGGAGTGGCTTTCAGGAAGAAAGGAATGGGCTGTCCCAATCGCTTGGCTCCTTGCTATCCTGCTCGCCATTCATCTGCCCGTTAGTTTCCAGCGGAAAATGATTGAGGGGCTTCATGTCGTTTTGTGCCTGTTGACGGTTTTGGCGATAGAGCGTGCAAGCGTGCAAGAGTTCAAGCGTGGAAGCGTTAAAGGGTGCAAAAGCGATGTCAAAAAAACTCAATCTGTTCAAAAACTTACACGCATGCACGCATACACGCTTGCACTCCTTGTCGCTTCTGTCCCGTCTCAAATCGCTTTTTTCGCCCTCAACGGCTACTGGCT
>JANZZQ010000197.1 GCA_026419315.1 Armatimonadota bacterium
CTGGATACGATGGTGCGGTCTCAGTTGAAGTCTTGAGCAAAACTTTGCCGCAGCAATTCTCAAAGGATGAACTGGCGATGAAGGCAAAGGCTGGACTTGACAAAATCTTCAGAGAGTTGGGTGATTGATGGCATCGGGGAAGGTCGGGTTTCCGCCCAACCGAAAAACGCTTTGTAGGTGAGGTCTGTCTGAAAATTTTGCGGTCGGATTTCATCTGCCCTTACAAGACTGAAATTCGGCGCTACGAAAGCGGCAAACTGCGAGGGGAGAGACGATGACCTTCCAACTTGCGGCTCCTATCTTCAAGTTGCTGCAAAACTTTGTCTCATGGTTGGGTGAAATTGGGTTGTTGTTGGTTGAATGTTTCCGCCAACTGAAGGCGAGGCGTTGGCTTTTTGCATTGACCCTTGACCAAATCGCCACCAACGGGTTCAGGTCGCTTCCTATCGTTTTGCTCACCGTTTCCGCTGCAGGTGCAGTTCTCGCCCTTTACACCGCTCACGAATTGGCATCGCGAGGTGGAGAAAGGTTCGTCGGTTGGCTGATCGCATACACGGTCTTCCGAGAAGTTTGTCCAGTTGCGACGGGTTTGGTGATTGCTGCCCGCGTCGGTTCAGCATATGCAGCAGAAATCGGGACGATGAAGGTCACCGAGCAAATTGACGCTTTGCGGGTGATGGGCGTAAGCCCTGTCGCTTTCCTTGTCCTTCCGAGGTTGCTCGCTTGCATGGTCATCACCCCAACACTTTGTTTGCTCGGCGATGTCGCAGGTGTTGCCGGAGGATACTTTGTTTCTGTCAAGGCTGGGGTCAAGGCGAGCATCTACCTTTCATCTATTCGGCACTTCATAGATTTCGGTGATTTGTTCTGGGGCATGGTCAAAACGATCCCGTTTGGGATGCTCGTTGCGCTTGTTAGTTGCCATCGCGGGTTGAAAGTTGAAGGTGGCGCTCTGGGTGTCGGGAAGGCGACAACCGAGGCGGTCGTGATTTCGTTCGTGCTCATTTACGCAACTGACTACCTGCTTTCCGCTCTTCTGCCGAGATGAAGGGGGGTCAATCATGAAAGTTGCTGTTATAACGGGTGCCGCTCGTGGTATTGGAAGGGCAACTGCATTGAGGCTTGCGAAAGACGGATGCGCCGTCGTCGTCAGTGACATCTTGACAGAACAAGTCGATGAAACGGCTGGACTCGTTCGGCAAAATGGTGGTAAGGCTTTGGCGCTGACCGTTGATGTCCGCAACGAAGAACAAGTTAGGGGCATGATTGAGCGGGCAATCGCCGAATTTGGTGGGGTTGACATTCTCGTGAACAACGCTGGAGTTGTCTGGCGGTCGCACATCGTTGACACGACCGCAGATGACTTTGATTTCGTGATTGGCGTGAACTTGAAGGGCGCATTTTTGTGCATCAAGCATGTCGCCCCCATCATGAGAGAGCGAGGTGGCGGGGTAATTGTCAACATTTCTTCGCTCCACGCATTTGCGACCTTGCCAAACCTCGCAGTTTATGCAGCATCAAAAGCTGGATTGGTCGGGTTGACAAAAGCGGTTGCTCTTGACTTGGGCGATTGGAACATTCGCGTAGTGGCGATTTGCCCCGCTGCCGTTGACACTCCGATGCTGAGAGACAAACCGACAGAAGAGGAAAACATTGCCGCTGTCAATCGCTGGAAAAAGGCTTCCCCGATTGGTTTGTTGCTTCAACCTGAAGATGTCGCGAACTTAGTTGCCTGGCTCGTCAGCGACGAGGCTCGTGGGTTGACAGGAGTTGCAATCGTCCTTGACGCAGGGGTTTCAGCGGATTTGCAAGTTCGTAAAATCCCAGTTTAGCGAGAAACCGAAAGTTTGAATTGCAGCCGTCAACCTCAAGGAGCGATTGCACAGCGTTTTCAACGATTGCGACCAAGTTATCCCGCTGTAGCCTAAGAACTTGCCTTTAGGGGCTATTTGTGGGAACGGGCAAGACCAACCTAAAATTTCGGCAAGTTCCGTTCAAATCCGAAAAGTTTCACCCCTTACTTTCCCGCCTCTGCACGAAAGCGTCAATCAACAAGGTTACGGCGAACGCCACCGCTGTTCCAACTAAAATCCAAGCGCGAATTTTTCTCGGCAAATCCGATACAGGTTCAACAAGGGCAGTCAAGGGCAAAGCCGTTGCGAAACCAGCGAGCAAAGTCAGCGGGTTGAAAGGTTGGGCGAGCAAGGTTGCAGCGATACCGCCAGCAAGGTAACCTGCGACAGCCTTGACACCCCAAACTGCCCCGAGAACTAAAGGTGCCACCGCCGACCAAAAACCAACCCAAAGGTCTCGGACAAAGTGATGCTCTCTTTCCATCCAACGCATCAACAAAACCGGAACAGTCGCACCGAGCAAGAAACCGGCGAAAGTATAGTGGGTGTAAAGGTCGGCGCGAGGTGTCCGAAGCGGGTAAATTTCGGCGAAGAAACGAAACAAGGCAAAAGTTGTCAAGGCATTCGCCCCTTGCTTCAAAGTTTTCCCTTCACCATCCTGTCCAACAGTCAACCAAGAAAGTGCTATTGAAGCG
>JANZZQ010000198.1:0-2302 GCA_026419315.1 Armatimonadota bacterium
GCCAAATGTTGAGTTGACAGGTTGCATTGTTGCGGGCGAAGACCTTGAAGTTCACCTCGCAGGTTACAAAGAACCGAAAATTGAGTATGGGCTAATTTACGGCTACAACAACGCAGAAATTTTGCGCCGTGAGTTGAAAGACAACCGCTACCTTTACGCTTATTGGAACTTCGCTGAGCCTCGTCGGCAGTTGCTCAAAGACGCCTTCGCCGACAACGACGGCATCTTGCGGGGCGAGCCGAAGTTCGGCAAGTCTCGCAATCGCCATTACTTGCAACTTAACGGCAAAGACCAATATGCCGTCGTTGAAGGTCACATCGTTGACACAGCCAGCATCACCTTTGACTTTTGGCTTTGGTGGGAAGGTGGGAGTAAAGAGCAGTTCGTTTTCACTTTCATCGGCGACAATGGCTTGATTGCTTTCACACCCGCAAACAAACTTGACAGAGCCGAACTCATTTTGCGCAGGGGCGAAACCACACAAAGCGTCAAAGCATCAAGAGCAGTGCCAACGAGGAAGTGGACCAGGGTCACAATCACTTTAGGCAACGGTTTTGGACGAATTTTCCTTAACGGAAAACCTGTGGGCGAAAGCAAAGCGGCGATCAAGCCCGAAGAGATTAGGGCACGCTTCGGCTACATCGGAAGAGGGTTCCAAGGCGGCTATTTCAACGGGCGGCTTGGTAAGTTTGCCGTGTTCAGAAAAGCCTTCAACAGAGTGAATGAAATCCCGGATGCAGAAGAAGTTACAAGAACTGTCAAGGGAGCTAAGACCGTGAATTGACAAAGTTTGATGTTAGGCGGAAAACCGGAAAAAGTCTAAAGCCGGGCAGGGAAGCTGCCCGGCTTCAGCGCGCTTTTTCTCAAAACTCACTACCACTCTTCTTCCTCGGGTGAAGGCGGCGTTTCTTTCTTCTTCTCGGGGATTTCGACAACGGCGGCTTCAGTTGTCAATATGAGGGTCGCAATTGATGCCGCGTTTTCAAGAGCGATGCGGACGACTTTTACAGGATCAATGATTCCCAGCTCAAACATATCGCCGTAGCGATCTTCCAGGGCATCGTAACCGTAGGTCTCTGGCAACGACTTGACTTTTTCAACCACAACTGAGCCATCCAAACCGGCATTCTCGGCGATTTGCCTGAGAGGTTCTTCGAGGGCTCGCTTGACAACTTGGACACCCAGTTTCTCGTCGCCTTCAAGTTGCTTCTCAAGTTCATCAAGAACAGGGATGCAGCGAAGCAAAGCGACACCGCCACCAGGAACAATCCCTTCCTCAGTGGCAGCCTTTGCGGCATTGATAGCGTCCTCAAAGCGATACTTACGTTCCTTCATGTCAGTCTCCGTTGGAGCACCAACTTCAATGACAGCAACTCCGCCAGCCAACTTTGCCAGTCGCTCTTGCAACTTCTCGCGATCGTATTCGCTCGTTGTCTTCTCCAATTCACGCTTAATTTGCTCAATGCGACCTTGAATTGCCTCCTTGCTGCCAGCACCCTCAATAATCGTTGTCTCTTCTTTGCGGACGACGACCTTGCGGGCGCGACCGAGCATGTCGAGTGTCACGTTCTCCAGCTTGATGCCCATATCCTCCGTGATGAAAGTTCCGCCGGTCAGAATCGCAATGTCCTGCATCATTGCCTTGCGCCGTTCGCCATATCCAGGAGCCTTGACAGCACAGCATTGAAGGACACCGCGAACTTTGTTGACGACCAAAGTTGCAAGCGCCTCACCTTCAACTTCCTCGCAAATGACAAGCAAAGGTTTGCCAGTTCGGGCTACTTGCTCCATGATGGGAATGATGTCCCGAGCGTTGCTGATTTTCTTCTCGTAAAGCAGGATGTATGGCTCTTCAAGGACGCACTCCATGTTCTCAGGGTCAGTGATGAAGTATGGGCTCAAGTAACCCCGGTCAAACTCCATACCCTCAACAATGTCAACGGTTGTCTGGGAACCTTTTCCTTCCTCAACAGTTATAACTCCGTCCTTGCCCACCTTAGCCATCGCATCGGCAACGATCTCACCAATTTCAGGGTCATTGCCAGCGATGGAAGCGACGTGACGGATGTCATCGTTCGTCTTAACTTCGCGCTTTATCTCCTTCAACCGCTCAATGCACTTCTCAACAGCCTTATCAATGCCCCGCTTAAGCATCACGGGGTTAGCACCGGCAGCGACCAATTTCATGCTCTCTTGCAAGATTGCGTAAGCCAAAACTGCGGCGGTCGTTGTTCCATCACCAGCCAAATCGTTGGTCTTGCTTGCAACTTCCTTCAAAAGTCTGTCTCTTATAAACATCTCC
>JANZZQ010000198.1:2312-2545 GCA_026419315.1 Armatimonadota bacterium
GTTCAATTTCCTTTGCGACGGTGACCCCATCTTTAGTCACAAGCGGCGACCCCCACTTGCGCTCGATCACGACGTTGCGACCACGAGGACCAAGGGTAACACGAACAGCCTCAGCTACAACGGAAGCGCCGTTCATCAACGCCTCTCTCGCTTGCTCACTGAAAAGCAGCTCCTTCTTCGCCATTGCCCAACACCTCCTTTGAAAGTTCGTAAGTCAACGATCGTTCCCTCGT
>JANZZQ010000199.1 GCA_026419315.1 Armatimonadota bacterium
CACAAAACAGAGCCACCTGAGCAATTGCCACTTCGGAAAACAGCCATGTTTACTCAGAGGAAGTTTCTCCTTCCGATACCTCTTTCGGTTGCTTTTCTCTATGTTCTGAACTTGGACGAGCCTGAGCGGGTGCTTGTTGTCTTGCAGCTGCTGCCCTTTGTGCTCTTGCTGCCGCTGCCGCTCGTTTCTTTTCTTCTTCCGCAAGCCATTCCTCATCCGTCAACTGCATTGACTTCTTGCCTGTAACTTGGTCAACCGTTCCAAGCCCCATGCGAATCCACTTCTCTTGCTGCCACTCCCCAATTTCCAGCAATCGTTGCTTGTCGAGGACCAAATCTCGGTGGGAGTAACCGCCAATCTGCCAAAGTTCGGTGTGAATCAAAGCGGGCGTTGGGCACGCTTCAACACAAAGCCCACAAAGGCTGCACAGGTTGTTATCAATGATGAAGACTACAGGATACTTGCCTTTGTGACCCGGTTTCTCGTCAACGGTTTCGATGTGGATGCAATGGTCGGGGCAAATCCGTTCACATGCCAAACACCCAATGCAATTCTCTTTTCCCGTTCGCCTGTCAACGGTCAATCCTATTGTGCCTCTGTATCGCAACGCGATTTGTCTTGAACCCCATTTCTTGGTTATCGTCATGGCTTGCTTGAGGAAGACGACGCGACCGAAATTTCTTATGGTCACCGCCATCCCCTTCAGTATCGTCGCAACAGCATCCCATATGTCTTGCCAGTAGGATTGCTTAACGGGGATTGGGGCTTTTGGTGGGGTAACCGTCATCGCGCTTCACCCCTCAGAATCGCCATTGTTTCCTCCATTGCCTCCCTTGCAAGTTCCTCTGGCTTGGGTAGTTCGCCTCTCATGATTTTCTCCTGAAGTAGCTTGACACCCCAAAGCAATTGCTCTGGAGTTGGAGGGCATCCTGGCACATAAACATCAACGGGAATGATTTTGTCAACCCCGTTTAACACCGAATAGGCGTCGTAAAATGGACCGCCGTTTGTGGCGCACACTCCCATCGCAATCACGTATTTGGGTTCGGCCATTTGTTCGTATAGCAGCCTAACCCGTGGAGCCATTTTGTATGTGACCGTGCCCGCTACAATCATCAAATCCGCTTGCCGGGGTGTCGCTCGCGGGATCATGCCGAACCTGTCAAAGTCGTATCTTGGTCCTGCAGTTGCCATCATCTCAATGGCGCAACAGGCGAGCCCGAAAGTCATGTACCAAAGCGAACTTTTCCGCGCCCAGCGGAAAGCTTTGTCCTTCAGTTTCCCGATGACGGGGGTTTTGTCCAGAAACCTGTTGGCTATTTCCTTGACCCAATCAAATCGGGTCAAAACAATCTCCAGTTTCTGCTGCCTCAGTTCTGGCGGCAATGTTGGTTGCCCCGGAATTTCCGGAACCCAAATCTGAGTCCTTTCTCGCTCTGCCATGAAATTTTTCGCCTCCTTTGGAAGGAAGCCTAAAAGGCGCATTCAAAAGCATAACACAAACCTTTATTCCGCAATTGACAAGGCTCAAAAGTCCTCGCGTATCGGTTCAACTCGTTGGGACCTAAAATTTGAGCGGTTACCTTGTCCTAACCGGAGGTCAGGAGCATGCCGACAGTTAGGTTGGCTTTAGCTTTGGCGTTGGGGGCAATTTTCTGGGGGCTCGGACTGACACCTTTCGCTTGGGCTTACAACGGCGTCGTTTTGATGGCTGCTTTGTGGGAACTTCTGAGTGTGGCGAGGGCAAAACGAAGTTTGAGGTGCGAACGGGAAATTAACGGGGTCATGGAAATTGCCGCACAATCTCAAGTCAACATCGTCTTGACCAACCCAACAAATTTGCCTTTGTCAATTTCCGTCAAGGACGAGCCGCCAACCGATTTCCTATGGGAAGCGCCGACAAAGCGACCTGACCAATTCCTTCCCTTGCTTTCAGCTTACTTGCCACCTTGTTCCAAAGTTCGCCTTTGCTATTTCGTCACGCCCATGCGCAGAGGCGAGTTCAAGTTCGGCGATGTGCACTTGAAATTGAGCACTCCGCTTATGTTCGTCTGGTTGCCCCTTACTTTCAAACTTCCTCAAACAGCAAAAGTTTTGCCCAACTTGGTTCAAGCGAGAAAGTATGCGCTTTTGATGCGGAAGGTGAGGATGCGTGAGATGGGATTCCGACCCATACTGATGAAAGGTGCTGGCATGGAATTTGCTTCCCTGCGAGATTACTTGCCCGACGACGACCCAAGGTGGATTGACTGGAACGCAACGGCAAGAAGGGCAAAATTGGTCAGCAAGGAGTTTGAATTGGAACGGGGTCAAAACATTGTCGCTGTTTTGGACGCTGGACGGGTGATGGCAACCAAAATTGATGGGTTGACAAAATTAGACCACGCCGTCAACGCCGCTGCTTTTGTCCTTTTCATTGCCCATCAACTGGATGACCGCGTTGGGCTTATGACCTTTGCCGACAGAATTCATCGGTGGTTGCCGCCAAGCAAAGGAGTCCGTCAATGGGATGAAATTTTGCAATCTCTCCGTCAAATTGAAC
>JANZZQ010000200.1 GCA_026419315.1 Armatimonadota bacterium
CCAAAAAGTTTCAAAAACTTGCGGGCAGGTTTCACCTGCCCTTACAAATGTGGCTTGGTGTTTTGGAGGCGAACTCAACGATGGCTCATCGTGAAATTGCAGTTTTACTTTCGTGCACTTTCATCGTGGCTGCTTGCGGGCTAATTTACGAGTTGCTCATCGGCACCGCTGCATCCTACCTTTCGGGTCAAAGCGCCTATCAGTTTTCGCTGACAGTTGGATTGTTTTTGGGAGCGATGGGAATTGGTTCGTTCTTGTCAAGGTCGGTGCACCATCGCTTGCTGGAAGCCTTTCTGCTCGTGGAATTGGTGCAAGCAATCGTTGGTGGATTTTCAGTTTGCTTGATGTTTGGCTTTTTCGCCTTGTCCGATTGGTATCAAATTGGCATCATCGCAATCATTATCACAATCGGCGTTTGCATCGGTTATGAGTTGCCTTTGCTGACGAGATACTTGCGCCGTTACGGACCTTTGCGGACTGTTATTGCCAATGTCCTTTCCCTTGACTATCTTGGCGGTGTCTTGGGTGCTTTATCGTTCCCGCTGATTTTGCTTCCGACTTTAGGTTTGATGCGGACGGCTTTCTTGGTGGGATTGATTAACGCCATTGTGGCACTTTGGGTTTTCTTGACTTTCCGCTGGCAACTTGAAAGGCAACGCTTTTTCGCTTTCGCCATCAGTGCCACTGCAGTGCTTTTGACCTTCGGTTTGGCAAACTCGCTAAGGTGGCAATCTTGGCTTGAATCTTCGCTTTACGATGACGAAATCATCTACGCAAAGCAAACAGCTTTTCAACGAATTGTGATGACGAAATGGCGAAACGATTTGCGATTGTTTTTGGATGGCGAATTGCAGTTCAGTTCCGTTGACGAGCACCGATACCATGAATCTCTTGCCCATCCCGCAATGGCTTTGGCGAAACGAAAGGAACGAGTGCTGGTCTTGGGGGGCGGTGATGGCTTATTGGTTCGCGAGGTTGTCAAATATCCGCAAGTTCGGACTATCGTGCTTGTGGACATTGACCCACAGATGACGAAGTTGGCTAAGCAGTATCCAGCGTTGGTGCAATTGAATGAAAGAGCGTTACAAGACAAACGAGTTGAAATTGTCAATGTTGACGCTTATCGTTTTTTGATGGACAACCGTCGCCCCTTTGATGTTGTGCTCATAGACTTGCCCGACCCAAACACCGAGTCTTTGGCTCGCCTTTACACTCTGGAGTTTTATCGGCTCGTGGCACGGAACCTAAAACCTGAAGGCATAGTCGCTACACAAGCAACTTCACCCTTTGAAACTCGTGCCGCTTTTTGGTGTATCGTCAAAACGATGGAAGCAGCAGGTTTCAAAGTTTCACCTTATTGGACAGCGATCCCAACTTTCGGAATTTGGGGTTTTGCTGTCGCTGCAAAAGGTTGGAAGCCCAATTTGATGGAAGTTCAACTAACCGTTCCAACCAGATATTTGACGGAGGCGATAATCAAGTCAATGGTGATTTTCCCACCTGATTGCTCACCCGTTGATGTGGCAATAAACCGCTTGGACAACTTGCTCCTTTTGCGCTACTACCTGCGACCCACGAGTTTCAACAACAATACTGTCCGTTGACATATGTTGTCTCCGACTCAAAGGTTTCATCCCCTGCTTTCCCTCTAAATTGTTTGCGTTGGGGTGTTTACAGTTTCCTCGCCAACATGATTAGCCTTTGACTGTCCCAAGTATAAGGCGAAGCGTCGTAATCGCCGAACAGGTTTATGACTTGTAAGCCTGCCCGCTCAAGCATTGTCCTGAGTTCAGAAGCCGTGTAAAGCCTGATTGACGAAAGGCGTTCGTAGCGAACACCGTCGCGGGCGATGAAAATCCATCGGGTTTCAACCCGCCCGCTCAAGTGGTCAAAAGTTCGTTCCTCCAGCACGAACCAACCTTCATCGTCGGCACGCCACCCCATCGGCTGAAAGTTCCTGACAAGCCAGTCTCGGTTCATCACATCAAGCAAAAACTTACCGCCCTCTTTGAGCGCTTGCGAAACTTTTTCAAGAACCTTTTCGTCCTCCGCCTCACTCTCAAGGTAACCGAAGGAAGTGAACATGTTGATGACGGCGTCAAACTCGCCAACGAAATCAATCTCGCGCATGTCCGCCCTCAAAAAAGTTATTGTCAAGCCTTCTCGCTCGGCTCTTTGCCTCGCAGCGTAAAGGAGCGCTTCCGACAAATCAACTCCGACAACCTGAAAACCTCGCCTCGCCAATTCAAGGCTGTGTCTCCCTTGCCCGCAACACAAGTCCAAAACTTTTGCTCCCTTCGGGAGTTCAAGGGCACGAACGATGAAGTCAACTTCTTGGCGCACCTGTTCAGGCTTTTCAAACGGTTGGTAAACTTGCAGATACAGGTCGTCAAAGAATTCACGATACCACTGAGCCATGCTTTTCACCTCTACCTGGAAAGTTCAGCGGGCGCCACATCCTTTAGACGAGTTTTCCCTTTAAGGTGCTTTGAGCCCCAAACCACGAA
>JANZZQ010000201.1 GCA_026419315.1 Armatimonadota bacterium
CCGCATAATCGTTGGTGAATGTCGCGGACCTGAAGCACTTGACATGATCCAAGCGATGAACACCGGCCACGAGGGTTCTATGTCAACTTTGCACAGCAACTCTCCACGCGACACTATTTACCGACTCGAGACGATGATAATGATGGCGGGAACGGAGCTGCCTCAAAAAGCGATTGCGCGGCAAATTGCTTCCGCATTGAACCTAATTGTCCACGCAGCCCGATTGTCCGATGGAAGCCGAAAAGTCGTCTACATCACAGAAGTGCAAGGCTTAGAAGGAGACACGGTTTTGTTGCAGGACATCTTTGTCTTTGAGCAAAAAGGGGTAGACTCTCAAGGCAGGGTGATTGGGAGACACCGAGCGACAGGTTTCCGACCACTTTGTGCCGAACGAATTCGCGTTGCCGGTATAGAGCTGCCCGATGACTTGTTTGTCCCAGATTGAAGCACCGTGAGGGGTGAGGTTCACTATGACAACGGAGAACGTTTTGCTGGAGGAGAAGGAAAGGTTTCCTTTGCTTACGAAACTGTTTGCGAAAACTCGCTGGGCTCGCATCTACGCCCGGAAAATGATGGAAGCTGGTCTGCCTGTTCGCGGGGAGGAGTTCCTGATTTTTCTCCTGTTCACTACGGTGGGATTGTCTGCCATCGTTGCCCTCATCTCCCAACATTTCTTGGGTTTCTTGGTTGGAGGCTTTTTGGGTTTCGCTGGTCCAAATTGGGCACTCCAGTGGAGAATTAACCGCCGAAAAACCCTTCTGGAAAACCAATTGGCGGACGCCTTGACTATAATCTCTGCTGGCTTGTCCGCAGGTTACAGTTTCCTTCAAAGTGCCAAATTGGCGGCGGACCAATTGCCCCCTCCAATCTCAGAAGAGTTGGACAGAGTCATTCGCCTCGCTTCGTTGGGAATGCCTGTAGAACAAGCCTTGCAACTGATGGCGGAACGAGTTCAAAGTTACGATTACGATATAACGGTTTCAGCAATACTCGTCCAACTGAGGCGAGGCGGAAACCTTTCCCGAATTTTGTCAACGGTTGCCGATACCATTCGGCAAAGAATTGAATTGAGGGGCGAAATTGCTGCCTCAACTGCACAGGCAAGGTTCAGCGGCTGGATCCTGATGGGTTTACCGTTTGCCGTTGCCGTTTTGGTCTTCATAATCAACCCGGGTTGGATGCGTCCCCTTCTCGAGACCGAATTAGGGCATAAGATGATTTACACCGGCATCTGCATGCAAGCGATGGGGATGTTTTGGATTCGCAAGTTGCTACAAGTTGAGCTATGAGGTGATTTGACATGAGTATCGAACTGATGGTCGTCATTGGGTTGTGGATTTTTGCGCTGACTTTGGCTGGTTTAAGCATACTCCAGGAAATCCGTGCCCGTCAATTGAGAGAACGAGTTTCGCGGATGGTTCGGACGAGGATTCTTGAAGAGGAAGGGCAAATTTTGGCTGAGATAGAAGAGGAGGAACTGAAGTCCCCTTTGACGGTTCGCCTGTTTCGCACCTTCGTCCTACCGGTGATACAAAAGTTCAGCAGGTTTGTCCCTCAAGCGAGTGCTTCCTTGAAAGTCACAGAAGAGCTTTTAGCAATGGCCGGCTACCCCTTGGGATTGACGTCCACAGATTTGATGGGGTTGCGTTTATTGCTGACTTTAAGTGGAGCCTTCTTGGGAGCCTTCCTGCCAATCGTTGCTGCTTTTAAGATACCAGGCATTGTGACTCCTTTGAACATAGCGATTTCCGTGAGCATTTTGAGCATCATGGGTTTCCTCGGTCCCATCTTTTGGCTGAGACGGGTTGCAAACCAGCGTCGCCGTCGCATAATGAGGCAGCTTCCAGACATGTTAGACCTGATCACGCTATCAATTGAAGCGGGATTAGCGTTTGATGGCGCTGTTTACGAAGCCACACGAAGGTTCAAAGGACCGCTTTCCGACGAATTGAGAAAAGCAATGCGCGAAGTCACTTTGGGCAAGTCCCGTTCGCAAGCCCTTCGCGACATGGCGGAGAGGTTGAAGTTGGAAGATGTTTCGCTTCTCGTCTCCGCTGTCCACCAGTCTGAAACTTTGGGGTCACCGCTTGCCGATGCGTTGAAAGCATTGGCTGGAGAACTGCGAAAAAAGAGGTTGAGAATAATTCGCGAACAAATTGCTAAACTCCCAGTAAAACTCATCTTCCCTCTCGTGCTGTTCATTTTCCCGACCCTTTTCATCGTCATCCTCGGTCCTGCGGTGATTCAACTTTCACGCATGGGTTTAGGAGGCGGTTAGCAAATCCAGCGAAAAATTACCCCGCTATCGGCGGGAAACGAAACGTCAAGTGGCATCAAACCCCTAAGAGTCTTTGAGGGCTTGCTCCAACACCTTTGAAATTTCTTGAACATGCGGGTGGTCAGGTGATATCGACCTGGCCTGAATCAGATACTCGCGTGCTCTTCGGGGGAACCCGACTTCCAAATAAAACTTCGCCCAGTGCAATGC
>JANZZQ010000020.1 GCA_026419315.1 Armatimonadota bacterium
GCAATTAGGCCAGCGATGTCGGGCATTTCGGCGTAGTGCAGAATTCCAGGGATGTAATTGTCAATGCAATGGCTTAGGCTGAAGATGCTGGCTTTGAAAGTGTTGAAGTAGCCACTAATGACAGCGACTTTGATGCGGGTGTCAAGGGCAGCAGAAAACAGTGAAATTTTCCCGCCGCCAGAAATGCCCATAACAGCGATTCGTTTGCCGTCAACATCCGTTCTCGTTTGCAAGTAGTCAATTGCCCTTATGACATCCCAGACTCGCCAAGCCACCATCGTTTCCCCCAAAAGCAGAGCCGAACCGGCAAGTGGTTGACAAGACGAAGCGCCTGGTCCTTGACGGCGCGCCGCTTCTTCCCTGCGGTGACCAAATCCCAACTGCTCGATTGCGAGTGCGGCAAACCCGTTCGCAACACATTGAAGCGCGAAATCTCGTTGGTAGCCATCCCACTTCTCCCGCAAACTCCCGTCCTCGTTGATGCCGACGATGTCGTCAACACCTCTGCCGTGTCCGGGAAGGCAAATCACGACGGGGAGTTTTTCATTGTCGGAAAGGGGCTTTAGAAAGTAGCCGAAAACCGTCAAGTTGGGATAGCTTCGGAAAGTAACGGTTTCTCGGCGGTAAGGGACGAGTTGGTCATCGTCCGTTCGCGTGGTCAATTCTCGGACTTCAAGGACTTTCGGATCAAGCGGGCATTTTTTCTTCGGAAATCCCCCAAGCAGTTTAACCAAGGCCCGCCTCAACTTATGCTGCCATTGACGGGCTTCTCTCAAGTTGGTTGCAACGAATTTCAGTTTCATGGGCATTTCGGCATACTTGGAGTTGGCAAAAGGCATGGGGTCAAATTCCCACTCCATCCCAAACTCACCTCGCTCAGAATTTTCGCCCAAGGGTTCAACCTCAACAACTAAAACCGCTGTTAACTGTGCCAACCTTTGATGGCAATGGAAAGATTCGGTTTTTTGCAAAGCGAAGTGGATTTGAGGGCAGCCTCCCCAAGGCAACGAAAGACCGCCCCCCCCAAAGCGAACTTTTTGTCAACCCACTAACTTTTTCAGCGACATCGCATTCTGGACAGCAAAAGCGTTAATGTCGTTGTTGAAATACGCAAAAACTGTCAATCCTCGTTTTCGCCATGTGCGGATTTTCTCTGCCCACCATTCAAGTTCTTCGTCAGGAAAGCGACCTGAGTAAAGTCCATCCCAGCCGTGAAAGCGGAGGTAGATGAAGGGAGCTGTCACGAAATCGGCGAGTTCTTTGGGAATTGTCGGCAAGATAGGGACGCAGTGGGCAACTCGGTGGTTCTCCAAAACCTGCCAAACTTTTCTCTCCTGCCACCAAGAATTGTTTCGGAACTCAACCGCGTAAGGGCAAATGTTCGGCAGGTCACGCAAAAATTTGTCAAGTCGGTCAATGTCCGCTTTCAAGTTCGGGGGCAATTGCCAGAGGA
Source organism: Armatimonadota bacterium (assembly GCA_026419315.1). Taxonomy (GTDB): domain Bacteria; phylum Armatimonadota; class Fervidibacteria; order Fervidibacterales; family Fervidibacteraceae; genus Fervidibacter. The sequence goes on from JANZZQ010000020.1 coordinate 1,454, forward strand.
TGACCGCAAGTTTTTCTCCCAACCCTTCAACCGAAGAGAAAAAACGCTTAACCGCTTCACCGACATCGCGCAACTTTTTCATGTGGGTTATGAACCTTGAACCTTTGACGGCGAAAACAAAACCCTCAGGGGTTTCAATTCGCCACCGTTCAAAAGTTTCACGCTTCGGCAATCGGTAGAAAGAGTTGTTGACCTCAACGGTGTCAAAGTTTCGTGCGTAAAAGGAGAGCCAATGACTTGATAGCAGTTCAGGTGGGTAAAACTTACCACGCCAATGCTGATAGACCCAACCCGATGTCCCAACCCAAACCGGTGACATTTCAACCACCGCGCTGGCTGGCTCAAAAAGTTAATTGGCAGGTGAGCTCACTAACCGACCTCTTCGAAAACCTTCTTTACAAACTCCAGTGACTTCTTAATGCCTGGCAACGGGTCTTGTGGCTCCAACTCATACTCAAGCATGAACGCGCCTTTGAATCCAACTTCCTTCAGAGCCTTGACAAAGCCGCGAATATCTAAGACCCCCGTGCCGACAACAACGTCCCGTTTTTGTTCGTTGACATCTTTCAAGTGGACACCGTAGATGCGCTTACCGATTTTTCTAACGGCTTCAACTATGTCGTCACCGGCACGAGCGCCGTGTCCAGTGTCATAGCAAAGCCCGATTTTTTCGTGATGCCCTTGAATCGCCTTAACAACGCTGTCAACGCCTGGGTAACGGCTACCTGGTCCGTGATTGTGGATGGCGACATAGATGCCATACTCTTCGACGAGTTTGTCCAAAAGGTCAAAACTGTCAGGTGCTGGGTCGGCGGTCAATACCTCAATGCCCATCGCCTTAGCAAAGTCAAACAGTCGCCTTAACGCATCCTCGTTTCTGCCCATGTAGACAACCCCGTAGGCGATGAGTTTAATTTCGTTTTCGTCAAGGATTTTCTTCGCTTCACCTGACCGCTCAATGGGCAAGTGTCCGGGGAACGCTTCAAGGTAAGTCACGCCCAATTGCTTAACAGTTGCTACAGCCTTGTCAAAAGGCATCGTCCTCAGCGAGTAACTTTGCAACCCAAGTTTCCACTCCGTTTTCCGCTTCTCCTTCTTCTGCTGAGCCCATCCGACACTTACAGCCGTCAACAAAGTTCCAGCCGTTTGCTTTAAAAACTCGCGCCTTGTTTTTGCCATCGCCCTCGCCTCCTCCAATGAGTTGCGACCACCAATATTGTGTCGCCTTGAATTTAGACGCGTAGAGCCATCTCCTAAACCCCTTCCGCTAAGCGACGGAATTCATCCACCTTGCGGATATCACCCATGACGATGAGGGTCATTCCTTGCCTTAGTTCCAGATCAGCGGGCGGATTGTAAGTTAGCGTCCCATCGCTTTGCTGGTAAGCCAGAACCAAAATGTTCCACTGTTGTGGCAACTTCAACTCGGCAAGTTTCTTCCCGACCAGCGGCGATGATGGGTTTAGGGTCACTTCCTCAACTCGCAAAGAAATTTCTCGTTCTCGCAACATTTGGTCGAGAAAACTGACTGCTGTTGGGCGAACCATTAGGGAAACCATCCTCAACCCACCTGATGTCTCCGGCAAGACGACCTCGTCTGCTCCCGCCTTGAGCATTTTGTTGACAACTGAAGGGTGGTTGCCGCGAGCGATTATGCGCAAATTGGGATTAAGGAAACGGGCAGTGAGGACGAGGAAAAGGTTATCGTGGTCGTTGCCCAGCGCTGCCAGTAAACCTGTAGCCCGTTCTATGCCGGCGGCCAGCAAAACCGATTCCTCCGTTGCGTCTCCTATCAAGAAGGGCACATTGAGTTCTCTCCCGAGAGCACTGACCTTCTCCGCGTCTCGGTCAATTACAACAACTCGTCGGCGGGTGTGAACCAACTCGCGAACGATAACTTCACCGACGCGACCAGCACCGCAAACGATGTAATGGTTTCTCATCTTAGCGATTTCTCTTTCCATTCGCCATCGCCCCCATGCACCTTGGATAGTCCCCTCGAGCAGGAGGACGGAGAAGTTTGTCAAGGCGTAAAGGAGCACCCCAACACCGCTTATGATGAGAATGATGGAGAAGAGCCTTCCAACTTCGGTTTTGGAGACGGGGATAACTTCTCCGTAGCCGACGGTAGCTAAGGTGATGATTGTCATGTAAAGGCAATCCAACAAACTGGCTGGTTTCCCCATTTGAAGGCCGAGCAGGTAATATCCGAGGGTGCCTATCAGCACGAACACCCCCATCGCAGCCCCAACCCGAACGAATTGTCTCCAAACTTCCTTCCAACTCCCCACACTCATCACCGAACTTAATTCTACCATCCCGTCCGAACGGGCAAAGGGTTCACGAATTCACATTTCAGGGTTCGCCGACTGCGAGCTTGTTCACTTGACAAACAATGGACAATCCCTGAAGCAAATTGCCGTTCCAAATTTGTCACCGATGTTCCTCCGGCACAATGCGAAGATTGTGCCTCACCCTAACCCGTCAATGCGAGCGAACAGAGCGGAGCGAACTTGCGCAGTTAGCGTTTTGGAAGCGAATTGCTTGTCTGCGAGTTTCCGCAACGGGATAACCCCGATAACAGCATTGGTAACGAACGCCTCTTCCGCGTCGCGAAGAATTTCAAGTGGCAAAGGTCGCTCACGAACTTTCAACCCAAGTTCGTTCGCGATTTCAATCACCAAGGAGCGCATCACACCCGCAAGCAAACCCTCTTCCGGGGGCGCTGTTAGCAATTCGCCTCTGCAGACAACAAACAAGTTCGTTGCTGTTCCTTCAGTCAAGTTTCCATCCGAGTTCAACCATATAGCTTCATCTGAGCCCGTGCTTTTTGCGTATAGGCGCGCGAGGACATTGGGGAAATACGTTGTGGCTTTGAACCGCCAAAGTGGGAAGTCCTTCGGTCGCCGCCAAGGTGCAATGACCGCTTGCCAACCTAACTCATTCCGCTGGTCAAAGTCTTCGGGCAACGGGGTGGCGTGAATGACGACAGTCGGTTCAGAAGTTTGAACTTCCCACCAACCTCTCTGTGGGTCAACAACCCCTGGCGTCACAGTTATCCGCAACCTCAAGTCGCGCCCTCTGGCGAGGAATTCACCGTTGGCTTTAATGGTCTCATTCGTCCATTCAACGAGCGTTTCCATTTCAAAAGGCAACTGCCACCCCAAAGTTCGCAGATCCCCTTCAAGGCGGTTCAAGTGCCTTTCAAAAGCGAACAACTTTCCTTTCCATGTCCGAAAGGTCTCAAATATCCCAACACCGTAGAGAAAACCGAAGTCAAAGCTGCTTATGAGTGCCTCTGCCGCTGGAACGAGCTTCCCGTTGACGCAAGCAACCAACTTCTTTGCACCTCTCTTTCGAGTTGACAAATTTGAATCCATTTTGTGGCTCAAATTGTTCAGTTTGCGTCATGTTCGCGGCCCAAAGTGCGATCCGAAGACGAAACGAAAGATTAGGGCCTGACGCAACCGAGCAACCAAAATGAAGCGTTGGCTAAAAGCCAACGAAAAGCAGAGAAAGAGCATTGGGTCAAACCCCGACGCTAACCAAAATGTAGCATCGGCTTTTTGCCGGCACGAAAATTAGGTGACCCTTACCCAAGAGTTTTTGGTGCATGCTCTCAAAGCTTGGCGTGTTTCGCCTGCCCATACGCTGGGCAAATTTTGAACGCCCTCTTCGTCCGCTTTACCGAAGTAGTAGGCTGTAGGACGAAGCAGTTTGAAAGCCTGCCGCTTTCACAAAACCCAATAAGGCTGGCTTTGTTTTTCAGACCCCAAAGCGGATTTGGGAGCAGCTTTGAGAAAAGCCCAACGCTACATCTAACCGACAACAGTTGCACTTGAAATTTTGCGGTGGCGAAGATGCTGCGGTTTGGACCGTCAAAACGTTAACCTGTTCTGGAAAGTGGATTGGAGAAATCCCGACATGCAAGTCGCCGCAAAACCGGTGCTCGGCACCTCAAGCCCAACCATTCTTTCGCCGTGATTTTTGTTGCCTTTACCTTGTGCGCCGCTTACCCTAACCCAAATGTCGCCAGTGCTGTTCTTTCAGCCTTCGCCATGTTAGGTCATCCGTTGAGGACAAAGCGATTGAACCCCAAGCTCATCAACACGGTTTGTCAAGTTCTTCTTCCGTTGTGGTTAGCGCTCACGGAAATTTGTCATCGGCTTAAGGTTCACATTGTGGTTGAGAGGAAAGCAAGAACGGGCTGAGACAGCGCCATTGCGAAAAGAGCGTTCGCCGAAGAAAAAAGAGAAGAACGCAGAAACTTTTCGGCTCACAGTGACATTGCCCTCAAAGGGTTGGCTACACTAAAACTGCTGCTGCTCGTTGAGGCAAAGCGTTCAAGGCTTTCAACCACTCGCGCAACTTTTTGAACCTCAGACCTCCGCCTTTCGGCAACTGAAGCGGGCGACCGCGAGCATCCACAATGAAGCCCACGACTCCACCGGAAATTTCTCGCTCAATGGGTTTGCCGCTCCCTTCCCCTGCGTCAAAGCCGCGAACCGGTTGGAAGCGAACCCTCACAGTTTCGTTTTCGTCAAGCGGGTAGAGTTTCAACTCGCCGAAACGAACGGGTTCGTTGCTGATATTGTATCGGTCTCCGGTGATGCTCAGAGTCCCGATGACTTCTCCTTCCTTTGCAACCCCTTTTGGCGCAAGTGCCCAACCCAACCGAACCAAACAATCGCGCCAGAAAACTTCCATCGCCGCTTCAGGGTGAACAGTGGACAAAACTCCCAAGTGAGGCATCATGAAGATGCTGTCAACGGTCAACTGGGTGAACCCTTCTGGCTGCCAAGCGTCAAGCAACATCAGTGCAGCTTGCGACCTTCTCGGGGCATGGGATAAAACGCCTCCACTGCCAATGACCAAGTCCAAAGCCATCATGTCAACAATCGTTTGACCGGAAACATCCGCCGTCAAAATCTCACCGATGGTTCGCTGGACGTGGACGCCACGAAGCGTGACCGCGAGTTGCTTGTGGTGTTCAAGCGAGAGCCGCAACGCCTCACGAGCGACCGCCTGCTCAACGAGCAGATCCTCAATGGTTTGCGGAATTGTCGTGGGGCGAATCATTTTGTTGCGCAGCCTGTTGCGAAGTTCAGTCTCATCAACTTCAAAAGGAACCCACCGCAAAATGTTCTCAACGCCTGCTTCCGCTAAAACATTGCCGATGCTGTAACTCATCCCCAAGTTAGCCGATACCGTTCGGTTGAAAATGCCGTTGAAAACGCTGAACACATCGGTCGTAGCACCGCCGATGTCAACGGCGAGGACGTTCAACTCATATTGCCTTGCAACTTCTTCAACGAGTTTGCCAACAGCCATCGGGGTTGGCATGATGGGAGCAGAAACCCAAGCCGTCAGTTTGTTGTAGCCCGGCGCTTGCTGCATCACATGCTCTAAGAACAACTCGTGAATAGCTTCACGGGCAGGGTGAAGGTTTTCGGTCTCAAGGGTCGGTCGAATATTATCAACGATGCGCAAGTCAAAACGGTCAGCGAGCAATTTTCGGATTTCTTCCCGAGCATCTTTGTTGCCAGCGTAAATAACTGGCAAGCGAAATCCAATACCCAAACGAGGTTTTGGGTCAGCGGCAACAAGCAACTCAGCAAGTTCAACAACATGGACGACTGTCCCACCATCAGTCCCACCAGCAAGCAAGACCATATCGGGCCGCAAACTTCGGATCCGTTGAATTCGTTCGTAATCCTTGCGCCCATCGTCAATGGCAATGACATCCATGACGATTGCACCAGCACCCAACGCTGCCCTTTGAGCACTTTCGGCAGTCATGGTCTTGACAACTCCCATGACCATCATTTGCAGCCCGCCACCTGCACTTGATGTAGAAACGTAAAGGTCAGCGCCGGCGTCGTCGGAATGAGCCGAGGGATGCGCTGCAAGGGCTGAGCGAACAAACACTTTGTTGTCGGTGAGCAAAATGCGACCTGTGACTTCCTCAAGTTCCCGCATAGCATTTATGACGCCAATGGTCACATCGTCAAAGGGAGCTTCAACCGTTGTCGGCGCCTCGCCACGGGCGATGAGCCTATAACCTTCGTCGGTTCGCTCAATCAAAATCGCTTTCGTTGTAGTGCTTCCGCAATCAGTCGCCAAAATCCGTCTGACTTCACTCATAGAACTTCCCCTCTCAACAAAGGTTTTTGGCTTGCTACCGCAACTTTGTTGGTGGATGCTTCTCCTTTGCCATGTTACGGGCTTTAGCCCACAGTCGTCAACGTTTTTTGGATTTAAACCTCGGTCAGTGGACGCAGATAATTTTAGTGCTCATCAGTTTCGCCATCACCCACTGGCTTTAACCAGTGGCAAAGACATTTGAATGCCGGCGCATGTTTGAGCGAAGAGCAAGGGTTTTGGATTTGGGCTGCAGAATTCCGTCACGAAAAAATGATAGCAAGTCCACCAATCACTTGGTAAGAACGAATCCCACCCCGCGAGCTGCCGCCCGAAAGCCGGCTTCCCCCCAAAAAACCGAAGGTGAACAGAGGTTGTTGTTCTCCACTTGACAGGGAAAAATTTAAGGGCAGCTCCGAAGCCGCCCTTGGGAAGCATCTTCTTGGCGAGATTAAACCCACCGATTTACCCTGCAGGATGAAATCGGACGCTATCGCGTTGCTCCCAGAACCTTCAACTGCTGATCCAATCTCCCAGAGTGAGTGAGGGAGTTTTCCAAATTGAGCGAGTAAATTAACTTCGCAGGGTGGTTGCGAAAAGCGGGTTGTTGAGTTGTTCCAGGCATTCCAGGTGCTCCCGGCATCCCCACTCCTCCCGGCATGGTAGGCCCGAAAGTTCCTGTGCCAAACCTTCCAAATATGGTGGGCGTCGTTGGAGCTCCACCACCAATGCCTCCAGCGATACCTCCCCAGAAGCCCCCGTAAATTCCGCCTTCACCGCCGGGCATTCCAAATCCGCCCATTGGTCCTCCCCACGCCCCGCCCGGCACTCCGCCAATTCCACCAGGCATTCCAAACCCACCCATTGGTCCTCCCCACATCCCGCCCGGCACTCCGCCAATTCCGCCTCCAGGCATCGTTGGACCACCGGGCGTTCCAGGGACTCCAGTAAACTGCTGGGGCTGCTGAATAAATTGGGCTTGAACGAACGGGAAAACAGTTAGAAGGTCGGTGTCAAACGTTGCTTTCATCGTCACCTTGACATAAACCACCCGACCGTTCTCAATGTCAAAGAGCAAGGTCCGTGATCCTTCCGCCTCGCCTGTGAGTTTTGACTGAACTTGTAAGGGCTGTCCTCCAGGACCTGCAGGTGCACCTGGCATTCCACCCATCCCTGGAGCACCAGGCATCATTGGAACGCCTGGCATCATTGGTCCTCCCGGCATCATTTGTCCGCCCATCATACCGGGCATTCCCGGTGCGCCACTATACACTCCACCGGGACCCATCTGTCCCATCCCAGTCACTGGTGCTAAGTCAAGCTCAACCCTTGCCTTGAAATCGCTAACAATTCGTGCGCAAAGCCGGTCATTCCAAAACTCAAAACCGTCAAACTTGTGGGTAGCAGGAATTGTGATCACTGGGGCATCGGCAAGGAGCGCTTCTGGCTCCTGAGTTACTCCTGGCATCCCAGACACCGTGAGCGCTCCAGGTTGCATTGGCATTCCCGGCATTGCAGGTGCCCCTGGCATCCCTGGCCTCCCTTGCATCCCCATCATTGGACCTCCGGGCATCATCGGTCCACCCGGCATCGCTGGTCCACCCATTGGTCTGCCTAACATTCCAGGCATTCCCGAGAACTCCTCTCCTGGCACCCCACCCATCATCGGCATTCCACCCATTCCTGCCCCTGCCATCGCAGCACCGATAATTGTCAAGTTCTCCAGATTTCGAGGCAAAGTGATGAACCCGAGCCATCGTTCGCCTATCCTCAGTTCCCTTTCAGGCACGCTTATATCCAAAGAGTTGGTGGCGAACTTGACAACGTTTGGCATCTCCTCTCCAGTAGCGATATTGCCATTGGGGAAAAGCACAAAAAGTCCAACTTTTTGGTTGTCTGTTGGGCGGAGACGAACCCTTGTGGATGCAGTGGTGATTGAAACGCCCGGCACAGTAGGCATGCCGGGCATTCCCAACATCCCCATTTGCTGTCCCATCGTTCCTAAACCCATCTCCCCCATTTCGCCGCCAGGCATCCCCATCGCTCCCATCCCACCCATAGGTCCTCCTATTGCCAACCCGCCGCCTGCAGTGATTGGAACTTCACGCTCCATAACGCCATCCTCAACAACTCGCATCATCCGGTATTGTCGGTCGGGAGTAACATCGCGAACTGTTTGAAACCATCGGAGAATCAACTTCGTGCTCAATTGAGGAACTTTCTGCCGGACAGCTTTTGCGGGAATGTCAACGGTTGTTTCGGAAGTTGCTTGGAGAGTGTAGAAAGCGAGTTCCCCTGTCTTCGGGCTGAACACCAATCTGACCTTTTCCGATTCTGCTCCTGCCAAGTTCACTTGAAACTGAACTTGAGCTTCTCCCTCCTTGCGACCCAACCTATCAAAACCCGCCACTTTTATCGTGTGAGTTCCGGAAAAAATCTTTTGCTCAGCCAAGTCTATGCGGAACTCAAATGGGTGGGTTATAGCGGTGACGAATTTCCCGTTAAACCAAATCATCACGTAACCTTCCTGGCTCGGTTTCTCCGCCTTGACAATCAGCCAACGGGAACGAACAGTTTCGCCTTCGCGGGGGCTAACAATGCTCACCTGCGCCGTCCCAAGCGTTGCGAAAGCAGCGACAAAAACTATTGTCAATCCCAGCCACGCCCTTCTCATTTTTTGAACACCTCCTTCGCTTTCGCCAACGTTATTGTAGCATTGGTGCGTCAAAATTGAAAGTGCTTATAGTAACCGAACAACCGTGGATGCTTCAAGGAGGGAAGCAAACGAACGATGACGGAGCCAATATGGGCTTGGGCTGTTTTTTTGTTGGCAGTTCTGGTAATGCTGGGAGTAGACTTGGGAGTTTTTCACAGGGAAGCTCACCTTCCCTCTTTCAAGGAAGCGGCGATCTGGAGTGTCGTTTGGATTGTCGCTGCGCTCATCTTCAACCTGATAGTGTGGGTCTGGCTCGGTCACCAGAAAGCACTTGAGTTCTTCACAGGCTATTTGGTGGAGAAGGCATTGTCAGCCGATAACATCTTCGTTTTCGCCGTCCTTTTCAATTACTTCGCCGTTCCACCGGAGTATCGCCACAGGGTTCTCTTTTGGGGTGTGTTGGGCGCAATAGTTTTCAGGTTCACTTTCATCTTAGCGGGGACAGCCCTGCTCAAAAAGTTCCATTGGGTCATCTACGTCTTCGGCGTCATCGTCATCGTCTCAGGCATAAAGTTGCTGTTGCGCAAAGAGGAGGAAATTCACCCAGAGCGCAACCCGGTTTTGCGCTTCGCGCGTAAGTTCTTGCCCATCACGCCAAACTACCACGGTCAGAAGTTTCTCGTTAGGTTAAACGGCAAGTTAATGGCGACACCTTTGATGCTCGTCTTGCTCGTCGTTGAGAGCACCGACATCGTTTTCGCTATTGACTCAATCCCTGCCATCTTCGCCATCACCCGCGACCCATTCATCGTGTTCACATCAAACGTATGTGCCATTCTTGGCTTGAGGGCACTTTACTTTTTGCTTGAAGGAATGATTCGCTTGTTCCGATACTTGGACGAGGGCTTGTCAATTATCCTGGTTTTCATCGGCGTGAAAATGTTGCTGAGCGAGTTCTACAAAATCCCAACGTGGGTTGCTTTGGGGTTTGTGGCAACAGTGCTGACAATAACGATTACCCTCTCTTTGCTGGCTGAGCGCAAAGAACGCTTTGCTGTTCAGACTGATCCCGAGGGCGAAGAAGTAATCAAAGAGGGAAAACCGAAGTCTGCCAAAGGTTCTTGATTTGCAATCAAATGGGGGTGCTTCGTTTGCGCCGCCATCGCAGTTGGTTTTTTGCAGCAGCATTGATAACCCTTCTCGCAGACCAAGTAAGCAAGTCACTTGTTCGGGCTTGGTTACCATTAGGTTCAAGCATTCCTGTCTTGCCCAATGCACTCCATATCACACATACCCAAAATCCCGGCGCAGCCTTTGGGTTGTTCCCGAACGCAACAGTGCTGCTTATCGTCATTGCTTTGTTCGTCAGTGCAATTTTCCTTTGGTTGGGACGGCAGGGTTTTGATAGGAGAAGGGTTGCTGTTGCAACAGGGATGATGCTTGGGGGAGCAGTAGGGAATTTGATAGACCGAGTTAGATTCGGAGCAGTTACCGACTTCATTGACCTAAGAGTTTGGCCGATTTTCAACCTTGCCGATGCTGCTTTGACAATCGGTGCGTTGTTGCTTCTTTGGTGGGGTGCAGTAGCTCCAACGAGGGAAACTCAGAAAGGAAATGAAAACACGGAATTTGTCGACGGTGACTTGAAAAGTGAGCACAGTCGTTAGTTAGCCTGAATGTTTGAGGCTCTCCAATTCACTTGACGAAGGAAACGCCGCCGTCAGGCTTTGCCACAATGGCTTGTCCCGCCATTACTTGTAGCTCCTGCCCTTTCACAGTTTTGACCGATACAACTCCCCGTTCAACTTGCAGAGTCGTTTCGCCGTCAGGCTTGACTATAACCCTGTATGCTGTCCCCCTCACTGCGGCAGTGATGGCTGGGGTTTCAAGTTCGAGTCGAGAGCGGGGATTCAATTTTCGTTTCAGGTTCACAAAAACTGTGCCCCAATTCAACCTGAACAGGGCGTCAATCGCTTTCGTTGCCTTGTTGAGAGACGAACGGGTCACCTTCATTTGTGTTTCGGGCCCAATGCGCATTTCGACTTCGTCAACCCAGTGCAAGGTAACGAAACTGTTCTTGCCTGTCCTCACAGTTGTCCCAGCGAGGACCAAAGAGCCAACCTTTAAAGGTCGCTCCACAACCTGCTTTCTCCCCAACTTCGGGGGAATTATCGCAACCACGTCTCCCCTCAACTCAGTAACTTTGGCTACGAAGGGGACGATCCTCAGGGTCTCTATAGAGCCGAGAATCAAAAGCGTCAAAGCCACCAACCCAAGCAACAGCACCAAAGAACCCAATCTCATTTTTGCGGCACCTCCTTTGTGCCTGCTGAGTTTATTATGCCAGAAAACCCAATTGTCGCTAAACTGAAAATGGTGGCGATGATGCAAGGGATGAAGGAGGACCGAAGATTCATCCTCACCGGCTTTTTGGCAGCGTTGTTGAGTTTCGTTGGAGTCAACTTCACGCCGGTTTACTGGCTGAACATAAGGGTCACCGATAGCTTGCTGAGACGATTTAGCCCCTACCAACACCCGGACTTGTTGCTCGTCGTCATTGACGACGAAAGCTTGAGGAAGTTGGGCCAATTCCCGTTTGACCGAACCGTTTACGCAAGACTCCTTGACAAACTTAAGGGAGTAGGCGCTAAAGTTGTCGTGTTTGACATCCTGTTTGTTGAACCAACTTCATCCGATAAAGTTCTCGCTGAAGCGATGCGCAAGTTCGGGAAAGTGATCTTGGGAGTCAATTTGTCGCTGGATGAGGTGAAGTTACCGGAGCGTTTCAAATTGCCCCTCAGCTTTCCCCTTCCGATGCGGGCGGCTGGTTTTACTTTACCCCCTGAACCTTTGCTTTCAGCTTGTTCGGGTTTGGGTTTCGTTTACCCTTTCCCTGACC
>JANZZQ010000001.1 GCA_026419315.1 Armatimonadota bacterium
AAGGCCTTCAGATTTTCGGATGGAAGCACCAATTGCCGAAGTTACTCCGAGGGCATGTCCATTGTGCCCGAACAACGAGGAGAGAACGCCCCCTGAAGTTTTTGCAATTCGATTGGACGGTTCTCGCCCCAACACCCCGGGCTGGTTGGTTCGCGTTGTGCCGAACAAATTTCCGGCATTGCGGTTAGATGGCGAACTGAACAGGCGGGGAATGGGGTTGTTTGATTTAATGAACGGGGTCGGCGCTCACGAAGTCGTTATTGAAACCCCTGAACACAGCGCTGACTGGGACACAATGACAACTGAGCAATTGCACCGGGTGTTCCAGGCATACCAAGCGAGGCTCAACGCGTTGAGAGAGGACCAACGCTTTCGGTATCTCCTGGTTTTCAGAAATTACGGGGTGCAGGCTGGCGCTTCCTTATCGCACCCTCACTCTCAGATTATCGCTTTGCCGATCGTTCCTCAATTGCCGAAAGAGAAACTGACGGCTGCTCGCCAATACTACCTGGACAAGGAAAGATGCCTTTTCTGCGATTTGATTTTTCAAGAGCAGGAGTTGCAAAAGCGGGTTGTTATGGAAAGCGAACACATCATTGTCCTTTCGCCTTTTGCTGCCCGTTTTCCCTACGAACTACATTTCTTCCCAAAAGCTCACAACCACGATTTCGCTCAAGCGGACGAGAATGTTCTGAAGGATTTGGCCAACGTGATGAGGCGGATATTGAAAGCCGTAAAGCAGCTGCTCGGTCAGCCCGCATACAACTTTGTTCTTCATACCTCCCCCAATCCCATCCCCCGCCCAGGTCGCCCGGACTACTGGGGAACACTGCCCTACGATTACCATTGGCATTTGGAGTTTTTGCCGAGGTTGACAAGAGTTGCAGGGTTTGAGTGGGGAACCGGTTTTTACATCAACCCGGTGGCTCCAGAGGCAGCTGCTGAAGTTTTGAGGGAAACATTATCGCAATTGCCCGATGAGGCAAGGTGAAAGGAGATGACGGCAGCGGGCTCGCCGATTGAAGGGATGGCTCAAAATGTTGTAACTCAATGGTTTCAGGAGTTGCGGGAAAAAGGCATCAGCATGTCACCTTCAATGTCCTTGAGGGAAGTCACGGTCAATATCATCGCCTCGCTACTTGACAGTTTAACTCGTTCTGATTGGCAAGAAGCTGCGCTTTTGAAGCTGCGGGTTCTTTGGTTCCTTGCCGACCAGTTGAATTTCCCGTTAGAGCAATCCCTAGAAATCTTTTTGAGACTTAAACGACATCTCGTTCGCGCGCTGGCGATCTTGTTGGAGAACACTGCTGAGGCCTACGAGAGGGTTGAAACTGTTTGGGATGAAGGGATTTTGAGGCTGACAGCCCACAGGCAAACTGCCACTTTGACGGCTTTGGACTTAGCCCACCAAAAATATTACACCCTGTTTGAACAGGCGTCCGACTCCTTCCTTCTGATTCGCATGGACGAAAATGGCACGATTGTTGAGGCGAATCCGGCTGCTTCGCAATTGACAGGTTATTCACTTGAGGAGTTGCATGGGATGTCCGCACTCGCTTTGGCTCCAGCGGAAGAGTTGGAGAAGTATCGCGATGCTTTAACGGAGTTGAGGCGAACCGGGCAAGTGAGAGTGATGGGGATTGGACTGAAGCGCAAGGATGGGATGATGGTGATTGTTGACTTGAGTGCGACCTTGCTGATGTTGGATGGAGTCGCTCACGCCCTTTGCATTGCCCGAGATATCACCGAACAGCAGAAAATGCAGCGCCGGCTTGAAAGCGTTATCTCTCATAGGACGAAAGAATTGGCTCAAGCTTTGGAGCGGGAGCGACACCGTGCTGCTCAGATGGCGGTCTTGTCCCAAATTGCGGCGGAAGCCCTCGAAGCAGTAAACGAAGACGCAGTCTATCAAGTGGCCGCTCAAGCATTGAAGGAGCACTTGTCCCTCTGCAATGTTGCCCTTTTCTCTTACGACAAAAGCAAGCACGAACTGATTTTGAAGTCCTGCAAGGGAGCATACGAGGAAATTTGGTCACCAGAATATCGTCAGTCAGCAAACATCGGTTTGCTCGGACTTGCCGTCCGAACTGGGGAACCAATTTTGGTTAACGATGTGACCAACCACCCCGATTATTTCCAAGCGACACCCGCCGAAGCAAAGACCCGTTCTGAACTGGTCGTTCCCATAAAGCTTCACGGTGAAATCGTCGGCGCATTGGATCTTCAGTCTGAGCAAGAGAATGCCTTTGACGAACAGGATCTGCAGATGGCACAAGCGGTTGCAGACCAAGTTGCCCACGCCTTAGAAGCCATCTCTCACTTTAACCATGTTCGCATCCTTCAAGAACTCAACGAGCAAATTGTTGAGAACTTGCCCCACGCAGTAGCCTTGCTGGACGAAAAGGGGACCTTGATAATTGCTAACGAACAATTCTGCCGGGAAGTGTGCCATCTTCCCAGGGAAATGGTAATTGGGAAACACTGGAAGGAAGTCATCCCGGAGGAGTTACAGCGAAGCGTTGTTGCCAACCATTATCCCCCAATGGACGAGACTGTTGCTGCCGCAATTTGGCACAGACAGGACTTTTTCTACCCCGAAATCCCGTATGGAGGTGCTTGGTTTGACATTCGTGTCATCCCCATTCGCGGCGCTCAACAGAATCGGGTGATGATTCACATCCGAGATGCATCCCTTCGTGTCCGAAGAATTTACCAACTTGAGACTTTGATGGCTATTGCACAAGCAATGGAAAGCACTTTTGAACTCAACCGATTGCTCCATGCAATCCTGACTGCAGCGACGGCTGGACCTGTTTTGGGCTTCAACCGAGCGATTTTGTTCTTGATTGACAAATCCTCTCAAGTGCTTCGGACAGCAATGGCGGTTGGTCCACTGACTGCAGAGGAAGCTTATGCCACTTGGGCTCGTTTGGCAGCGGAGCGGAAAACCCTATGGGACTTTCTAAGAGAGTATCCTGGTGATGAGGCTGTTCGTCAGACTCCTTTGATGCAGTATGTTCGCGATTTGGAAATTCCCTTGGACGATAGCAACTTGCTTTCTCTTTGCCTCTCTCGGAGAGAGCCCATCAAGGTCGTCAATCCCTTCAGCGAACCCAGATTGCCAGAAAGGTTAAGGGCTTTACTGGGCGATTCGGAAGCGATTTGCGTCCCTTTGGTCGCTCAAGAAGAATGGTTGGGCGTGATCATTGCAGACAACGCCTTCAGCCGTCATCCCATAACCGGGGAAGCAGAGCGGTTACTTAGGTTGTTTGCATCGTCGGCGAGCGTGGCGTTGCGAAATGCACAATTGATAGCGGAGCTGAAAGAAGCCCTCGAGAGAGAGCAAAAAATGAGAGAGCAATTAGTTCACTCAGAACGTTTGGCAGCAATTGGTGAGCTGGCAGCAAAAATCGCCCATGACTTGAGGTCACCTTTGGTGACTATTGGCGGTTACGCCCGGCAGTTGCAAAGGAACCCTTCAGACCCGCAAAGGGTGCAGAGAAACGTTCAAATCATTGTTGGCGAGGTTGAGAGATTAGAGCGGCAGTTGCGGGACATTTTGGACTTTGCCACCCCGAAACCGCCGAAGTTACAGAGTCTCAACATCAACGAAATGATTGCAAGGCTTGCCGAAATCCACCGACCGAGTATGGAAGCGGCGGGAGTCCAATTGGTTATAGAGTTGCCTCCTAACCCTCTGTTTGTGAACGCTGATGAAATCCAGTTGGAACGAGTGCTGCTCAACTTGTGGCGAAACGCTGTGGAAGCAATGCCGGAAGGTGGGAAGTTAACTGTTCAAGTTTGGAACGAGAACGAAGCGGTGAAGATCAGCATCCAAGACACAGGGGTTGGCATTGTCCCCGATGAGCTGCCCAATATTTTCAAGCCTTTCTACACAACCAAAAGCACCGGCTCGGGTTTGGGACTGGCAATTTGCAAGAAAATCATTGACGACCATGGCGGACAAATAGAGGTAGTTAGCTCAGTTGGGGAGGGGACAACTTTTGTAATCACTCTCCCAGCAGCCAACTGAAGGGATTTTTTCCCTCACCACCGAGAGTTTGACGGCGGCAAAGTGAAAAGGGCAATACAGTGGCATCTTCAGGTTTTGCGCTTTGGAGGTGAGCCGCAGATGGCAAAGGCGCGCATTTTGGTCGTTGAGGATGATGACAGGCAAAGGCAACTTTACTGTGAGGAGTTGGCATCCGCAGGTTACGCTACCTTGGAAGCCAGAAGTGCAGGTGAGGCGGAGGAGTTGCTTCGTCGTGAACAAATAGACCTCATAGTCCTGGACATCAATATGCCCGGAGTTTCCGGGCTTGAACTTCTACCCCGTATCCACGAACTGCGCCCCGGTTTGCCGGTCATCATCCATACCGCTTACGGAAGTTACCGCGATGATTTCATTAGTTGGCTTGCCGATTTGTTCATAGTCAAATCGCCCGACGCGGAAGGCTTAATTGAGGCAGTGGAGGATTTGCTCAACCGACAGCGCAAAAGCCCTGAAAGCGAGGAGGGGAACTAAAACTGTGAGGGAGCAAAACGCTGTGGACCAAACGTTGGCAATGGTCCTCGCCGGTGGAGTAGGTGAGCGACTTTACCCTTTGACGAAAGTCAAAGCAAAACCAGCTGTTCCCTTCGGCGGCATTTACAGGATCATTGACTTCACTTTGTCAAATTGCCTTCACTCGGGAATCCGGCGAATCTTCGTCCTAACTCAACACAAGTCCTTGCCCTTGGACCGACACCTTTGGTTGGGCTGGAGTTCGCTTTTTCGGACAGAATTGGGCGAGTTTTTGGCAACTGTCCCACCGCAGCAGAGGTTAGTCCGGGAGTGGTATCGCGGCACCGCTGACGCTGTCTTTCAAAACATTGACTTGCTTTCCCACGAACGACCGAGGTTCGTGCTTATTCTGGCTGGTGACCATGTTTACCGAATGGACTATCGGGCAATGCTGAAGTTCCATTTGGCGAAAGGCGCAGAGTTGACGATCGCGTGCACGACTGTGCCGATAGAGAACGCATCGCGGTTCGGAGTGATGGAAGTGGATGAAACTGACCGCATCATAGGCTTTGAGGAGAAACCGCCTCACCCCAAGCCTTTGCCGAACGACCCACTCCACGCTCTCATTTCAATGGGCATCTATCTGTTCAATACAGAAACTTTGGTTCGGGCAGTAATTCAAGACGCGAAGCGAACCGATAGCGATCACGATTTTGGCAAAAATGTCATTCCCACTTTGGTTCAACAGGGGGTTCGTGTTTTTGCTTTCAACATTCGCAAGGAACTTCCACCTCTTTTTCACTACTGGCAAGACATCGGGACTTTAGACAGTTACTACAACACTCACATGGAGTTGGTCGGTCCCGCCCCCTCTTTCCCGCTTCACGACGAAAATTGGACGATACGAACCTACTTGCCCCCATTCCCTCCCGCCGTCCTAAAAGGGAACGCCGTTGCCAAGCATTGTTTGATTTCTCCTGGATGTGAGATTGAGGAAGGGGCGGTGGTTGAAAACTCTGTCCTTTCACCGGGTGTCCACATTGGGAAAGAAGCGGTTGTGCGAAATTGCGTGCTGCTTCACCGAGTCCATATTGGCGATGAATGTCGCTTGGAAAAGGTCATTGTGGACGAAGATGTAACTGTCCCAAAAGGCGAACAAATCGGTCTGGATTTGGAAAGGGACAAACGAAGGTTCACGGTAACAGGGCAAGGGGTCGTCGTTGTCCCCGTTGGTGTTGTTTTTTAGTCTTGAGGGAGTCTGAGAGGTAACCGGATGAAGAAAGTCGAGCCTTTCCCCAGTTCACTTTCAACCCAAATTTTCCCTCCGTGAGCGTCAACCACGTTCTTGACAATCCTCGTCCCCAAGCCAGTTCCCCCGGGCTTAGTGGAAATCGCCCGGTCGGTGAACATCCAGCGAAGAACTTCCTCAGGAATGCCGCGCCCTGTGTCGGAGACTTCAATGCCCAGATATTTGCCTTCCGGAAACTCACCTTCAAATCGGGCGTAAGTGCGGATGACGACGGAGCCCCCGGGAGGTGTTTCAGGGATTGCGTTGTTGACGAGGTTGTAAAGGGCGTTGTAAATCCGTTTCGGGTCGAGAAGCACCGTTGGAATTTCGCCTCGACTTTCTAAACGCAAATCCACACCTTGACGCAAGGCTACGGGTTTAAGTGCCCTCAAAACTTTTTCCGCCACCTCATTGACATTCGTCGGCTCAAACCGAGGTTCTGAAATCACACCCTTAACTGCGTCCGAAATCTCCTTCATCCGTTCTTGAATTTGAGCCGAACTTTCCTCAATCATCTGGATGGCTTCGTTGAAAAATTCGTCGAACCCTTGCAACGCTTCATTCAACCTTTGCCATGCTTCTTTCGGAAATTGGGAGCGAAGTTGTTCCAGTTCGGTCTTGCAACTTTGATAGATGAGCGCCAAAGTTTGGGCTGTCGTCAATATTGGGGTGAGCATGTTCTTGATGTCGTGGCTGATGTTTCCCAAAAGCCGGGCAATGATAGCGAGACGGCGTTCCTCTTGGATTCTCGCCGTTTCAATTGCCGTGCCAGCCAAAGTTGCCACTATGCTAAGTGTTTCCATGTCAAACTCATCAAAATCGCCGTCGCGCTTGTTAAGGGCTTGGAGTGCGCCTATGGGTTTGCCTTCAATGTCCCTTAGCGGAACTGTCACCATGTTGCGGGTCCGGTAACCCGTCCTTCGGTCAACTTCCTGCAAGTGGCTCAATTCGGTTGTGACATCTTCCGTGATCTTCGCTTGCCCTGTTTGAAAGACTTTCCCTACGATCCCTTTGTTCGCCGGGATTTCCATGCCAATCAATTCATTTGCCTTCTCGCCTATGACATAGCGAAAAATCAGAGTGTCCCGGTCGGGGTTGTAAAGGTAGAGGGTTCCAGCATCGGCGTTGACCACATCCAAAGCGATTCTCAAAACTTCCTGCATCAGTTCATCCAAGCGAGCGGATGTCATCCCGGACTTAGCGGCGCTGTAAAGGGCAGAAGTTATGCGAAAGACAGCGTTAAGTTGGCGGTTTCGCTCTTCCAATTCCCTTGCCATCTCATCGCCCATTTTCTCTCACCACTTCGGTTGCGTTACATGTTCGGCGTTGAGCGCTTTGCGTTACTTCAAAATCTTGAAACCCGACAATTTACCCATTGCGCTGAGAAAAAACTGTCCACAAACTTGTCAACCCTCGCAACCACACAGGATTGAGCCGTCTTCATCTCTCACTATTATCCGTCCGCATTGAAAGCATCTGGCTGTCCCTTTCTTCCCGTCAACTTCAACGGTCACCGCTCTACCGTTTAGCACTGCTTTCGCTTCAAGGTAAAGTTGTTTCCACGATGAGTTTTGCCACCGATACGCTTCAACAATGAGCGGGGAGTCGACTTGCTGCAAAATCGGAGCGAGCAAGTCCCAAGGGATTGTCCCGTAGCCTGGTGGCAAGTGAAGGTCGCGGGATTTGTCATTATCGGCGATGTGATATGTTCCCACAAAAGAAGCGACGCTCTCAAGCCAAAGGTAAACATTGCCCGCAATGTGAGCGTGTCCGGTGTCAAAGCAAAGGCGTAAGTAAGGCGAGAAGTAAGCAGCGAGGAAGCGACTCAACTCCGTTGGGTCAGAACCGATCGCTGCATCTGGAAGCATGTTCTCAACCGCCAAAACGATGTTCAAACTTTCAGCGAAAGGTAAAAGTTCGTCAAGGCTTTTCCTGAACCAATCCCACGCTTTTGGCTTATCGCTCTCGCTGCGTGGGGCGCCAGACGGGTGGATGATCAAGTAACTTGCGCCAACTGCTCGGGTTCGCTCTAAGATGAACTTGTGAAGTTCAACAGCCTTTCGCCGAGTTTTCTCCTCAGGATGAGCCAAGTTGTATTGACCGCCGAAAGGGGCATGGACGGACCAAAAGCGAATACCTGCGTCATGAAACATTTGCGACCAACTTTCAAGGACTCGAATTGGGTTCTCAACCAAGGGTGGGTAGTCGCACTCAAGGGCTGCAATGCCCGCTTGTTTCCAAGCCTTCAAATCGTCCTCCAAAGTCTCCGCCTCTATCCTCCCAACAGCAATGCCAATCTCCATTGACCCTCACCTCGTTGGTAAAAATTGACGCCAGCAAATTAAAGTTTGGCATGAAATGCAAGGATACATCCGCCTTGTCTCGCAACGAGTTGAAGCGCCGGCGACAAGGGAAAGGCGTCCGTTGAAAGGCGTTCTCACGCCTTCCTCTTGCGGCTTTGCTACAATAGTGTTCGGAGGGGAAAAGCGATGAAGGGTATAGTTTTGGCTGGAGGTTTGGGAACGAGGTTATATCCGCTCACGAAAGTGACAAACAAACACTTGCTGCCCGTTTACAACAAGCCGATGGTGCTTTACCCGATAGAGGCGCTTGTGCTTGCGGGTATTACCGACATTTTGATTGTCACGGGTGGCGAGTGGGCAACAGACTTTGCCCGTTTGCTTGCCGATTTCAAAAACTTTGGAATTCGCAACCTCTACTTTGCCTACCAGGAAAAACCCCTGGGGATTGCCCACGCTCTTGGGTTGGCGGAATCTTTCGTCAATGGGGATAAGTGCGTGGTTTTCCTGGGCGATAACGTGATTGAGGGAAACATCATCAAAGCGAAGGGAAAGTTCGAGCGAATGGAAAGGGGAGCACTGGTTTTATTGAAAGAGGTTCCCGACCCTCAAAACTACGGCTGCCCAATTTTGGATGAGACAGGGAAGATCGTCCGCATAATTGAGAAGCCGAAAGAACCGCCAAGCCCTTACGCCGTTATTGGCATCTACTTCTACGACGCAGAGGTTTTCTCAATTGTCAAGACCCTCAAGCCGAGCGAGCGTGGGGAATTGGAAATCACCGATGTGAACAACGCCTATGCGGAGCGGGGATTGCTGGAGTATGAAGTCCTTGAAGGTTGGTGGGGAGACGCTGGGGCGAGTATTGATGCTTGGCTGAGGGTGAACAATTTAGTGGCTCAAACTGGTGCAAACAAACTGAGCTTGTAAGCGAGTGATGGGAAATGGCAGAGCGAAGGAGAGATGAAACGCAAACCGAGCAAAATTGGTCTTCGGTTTTGCCGCAGCTGTTGCGTGCCGGGCAAGGGGAGGTAATCTTCAACCTCCTTCCAAGCGCAATCCACGAACTCAATAACGCCCTTAACACTGTCCTTGGGTTTGCCGATTTGCTTCAAAACGAAACTTCGCTCTCCAAGACCCTAAAGGAAGACCTGAAGACGATAGAGCGGGCTGGAATAAGGGCAAGGGAGCTTCTCGCAATCTTGAGGGCTTTGGCGAGCGGGGTTTCACCTCAGGTCCAGATTATGCCTGTTGATTTGCCTGAACTTTGCGAGCAAGTGTGCAGTTTGATGGCGGCAGCGTTCCGAAGAAATCATGTCCGACTCGTCACCGATTATAGCCCCCAAACACCAGTCGTCCTCTCGGATGCTTCTCGGCTTCGTTTCGTGCTCTTGGCGTTACTCCAAAACGCCTGCGATGCCATCGGCGCTTCCGGTGAAGGTGGACAAGTCTCAATAAGGACCGGTCAAAACGAATCGGGGCACGCCGTGATTGCCATTGAGAATGAAGGTTGTGGTCTTCCCCGAGAAATTCAATCAAAACTTTTCAACCCTTTCGTCACCACGAAACCTAAAGGCAAAGGGGCAGGTTTAGGTTTGTTCGTTGCCCGTCAGTTCATCACTGAACTGCAAGGGGAAATTGAAATCCGAGAAACCGAGTGCGGCACAAGAGTTACAATCGTCCTCCCTTCTCTGTCCCTTCAAACTTGAAACAGAGGTTCCAAAGTGAGGTAGCGCTCACCGGTGTCGGGGAGAACGACGACTATGAGTTGGTCGGGGGAAACTTCTTGTGCGACTTGGACTGCAACATGGGCTGCTGCACCAGAAGAAATTCCGACAAATAGCCCTTCCTCTCTCGCAAGCCGTTTCATCATAGCATAAGCTTCCTCGTCTGAAACAGTCCTAACCTCGTCGATGACCGAAAGGTTGAGAACTTCTGGGACGAAACCTGCGCCAATCCCTTGAATCCGGTGCATTCCGGGCTTTCCTCCCGAAAGGACAGGAGAAGCTTTCGGTTCAACAGCGATAATGCGCACCGACGGTTTCTTCGCTTTCAAAACCTCACCGACCCCTGTTATCGTTCCTCCCGTCCCCACGCCGGCAACAATTATGTCGACAAGCCCATCAGTCTGCTTCCAAATTTCCTCCGCAGTCGTGAGGCGGTGAATTTCTGGATTTGCTGGGTTGGAAAATTGGTAGGGCATGAAGGCGTTCGGGGTGCTCTTTGCGATTTCCTCGGCTTTGAGAATCGCCCCATACATGCCTTCTGAACCCGGCGTCAACACGACTTCGGCTCCAAGGCTTTCGAGGATGCGTTGCCTCTCCACGCTCATCGTGTCAGGCATGACAATGATGCATCGGTAACCCTTCGCAGCGCAAACCATAGCAAGACCAATTCCGGTGTTGCCGCTCGTTGGCTCAACAATGACCGATTTCCCCGGCTCTATCTGCCCAGCTTTTTCCGCCGCCTCAATCATGCTCAAGGCAATTCTGTCTTTTACGCTCGAGCACGGATTGAACATTTCCAACTTCGCATATACAGTTGCGGCGTTGGGAGGCACAACGCGGTTGAGTTTAACCATAGGCGTGTCGCCAATGAGTTCGCATATGTTGTCGGCAACCTTGTATGCAGGCTTCAGTTTCTTGGCAAGGTTTTTCTTCGCTTCTTTCTTTTTCACTTCAGCGCACCTCAACTTTCCCATTCGCTGCTCCCGTTTGAAGGGCATCGCCTTTGGAGCGTTGAAATTTTTCCGGTTAGACAAGAGCCCAACCACTTCAAACTTATCAATTGTCAAGGGTGTTCTTCACTTCGCTCAACGAACTCCCCCCATGTCCCACAAAATTTGCTCTTGTTTCGTCAAGGGCATAGGGCCAACTGCGATGTTTTGGGGGGATATGATTAACATTCGCGCTTTAGGCACAGTGATTACACTCTGCCCAACGGAAACGAAGACGCTCCCTTGATCCACTGAGACTATGACCGTCCCATCGGGTTGGCAGGCGATACTGAAATGGGCATCCGGTGAACTGACAAGTTGAACTTGCTTGCACTGAACTGGGAGTGGGAACCTCCTCTCCCCAATCGGGGGCGGAGGCGTTCCAATCCAGACTCGCCCCTGCCGAAGCGAGAGGGCTCGGGTCGCCAAAAGCTGAATTTCGGTTTCTGGGGCTAACTTAACTCTCGCCTTGTAAGGCATCCACTCCAAAATCACTGTGCTCCTTTCTTGAGTGCGAACCGAACTTCCGACGGAAAGTTTGTCATTCACCCTCACTGAACGCTGCATTCCATTTGGCAAGCTGGTTTCAGCACTTCCTCGCAGTTCCAACACTTTCAACGAGAACTCCTGTAAAGGTTGGGCAGCGACTAAACCAAGTAACCCAACAACTGCTAACCAAGTTCCCAAACGCACCGTTCTCATTGACTCCCACCTCGCTTCCGTGCATCTTGAGTTTTTCTGGCACACGCTAAAGACTCGCTTGAAAGCGAATCAACAACTATCTCAAAGGGCATGAGCCACTTCAGTCAACTCCTCTTCTTCAAACAAGTGTTTGCTGAGCTTAAGGTGCTGCGGGATGGGGATGGGATATCGACCGTCAAAACAAGCGCTGCAAAACCTTTCCGCTGGACACCCGACGGCCTCAAACAAACCTTCTATGCTCAAATAGCCGAGACTATCGGCACCGATGTAGCGACGAATTTCTTCAACATCAAGTTGGGCAGCAATAAGTTCGCTCCTGGCAGCAGTGTCAATGCCGTAGAAGCAGGGGAAGCGATAAGGCGGTGAACTGATGCGGACATGAATCTCTTTTGCACCCGCTTCCCTCAGCATCCTGACAATGTTTCTCGTTGTAGTTCCGCGAACAATGCTGTCCTCCACAACGACCACCCTCTTGCCCTCAAGCACTTCACGAAGCGGGGTCAATTTAATTCGAACCCCCAACTCTCTTTGCCGTTGGCTTGGTTGGATGAAAGTGCGATGTATGTATCGGTTTTTAATGAAACCTTCCGCGTATGGGATTTTTGACTCTTCCGCATAGCCCAACGCGGCGGGAGTGCCTGTATCTGGAACTGGGATAACAATGTCGGCGCTAACGGGGTGCTCCTTCGCAAGAATTTGCCCCATCCTCCTCCTAACCATGTGAACATTTTGGCCGTAAAGGTGAGTGTCAGGGCGGGCAAGGTAAACGAACTCAAAAATGCACAAGGAAGGTTTGATTACTTCTGCCCAGCGGACGATGTGAAGCCCCTTGTCATCAACGATGACCATTTCACCTGGCTCAACATCCCTCACATAGACGGCACCGACAGGGTTAAGGGCGCAGGTCTCGGAAGCAATAACCCAATGAGAGCCGTTCAACTTACCTATGACAAGCGGTCGGACACCGTAGGGGTCCCGAACAGCGAAAAGCTTGTCTGGGGACAAGATAACGAGGGAGAAAGCGCCTCTTAGCTGCTTCATTGCTGCCATGACTGCCCTTTCAAAGTCCAGTTCATCGTGACTTGCGATGAGTTTCGCTATGATTTCGCTGTCGCTCGTCCCCTCAAAGCGAAACCCTAACCGCTCCAATTCTTGCTTCAACTCAAGTGCATTGACTAAGTTCCCATTGTGTCCCAACGCAAAGGGGACACCGCGATGAAGTTCCACAAAAGGCTGAGCGTTTGCGATATTAGAAGAGCCCGTCGTGGAATATCGGGTGTGACCGATAGCGGTGTGACCTTTCAAGGCGGAAAGGATTTCCTCGTCAAAGACCTGCGCAACCAACCCCATCCGCTTGTGAACGCGAATGGTGTTACCGTTGGCAACAGCAATACCAGCACTTTCTTGTCCGCGATGTTGCAATGCAAATAGACCGAAGAAAGCAATTCGGGCAACATCGTCGCCCGGCGCGTAAACACCGAAAACGCCGCATTCTTCAGGCAAACCCTCGCCCAACAATTCATATCCTGTCATGATATTTGCGCCTCCAAGTTTTCTGGGCAACTCATTACCGCAGTTTTGTCTTCAGTGCCGCCTTCCTGCGACTCGATCAAACCGTGAGTTCACAAGCCTCGCGGACCTTCAACCTGCAATCAAATGGTAGCATAACGAAAAAGTTCTTGACAGGCACACTCCAACACTCTCAAGGTTTGTTTCCGAAGCGCGCGAAAGAAAAGCCTTTAGCTCGCCAAAGTTTGCTTTCCCAAAACGAAAGTTTCACTGAGAGGGTGGCTCTTGAGCGACCGAGAAAAATCGGCTCAACAAAGGTTCGCCTTCCAAAACGGTCTACTCGTAATGTGCGGTTGAGTTCAGTTCATTCACTAACTTGGTTTGCTCTGACAACTCTTTGATTTCCGGTGGCGGGGCGAATTGAACTCTTTCATCCGTCAACTTGAACTCAACGACCTCGGTTGCTCCCAATTCCTGAAGGCGTTGGATGACTTGTTGGACGAGAATTTCGGGCGCTGATGCCCCCGAAGTGACCCCAACGCTTTCGGCTTCCGCAAGCCATTCAGGTTCAATTTGCTCTGCACCTTCAATCAAATGGGCGGGGCACCCATGCGAGATTGCAACTTCACGTAGCCTTTGGCTGTTTGAACTGTTCTTAGAACCGATCACGAGAATGACATCAACTTGCTTTGCCAAAGCCTTGACGGCGTTTTGTCGGTTTTGAGTTGCGTAGCAAATGTCGTTAGTGCGGGGCCCGACAATTTTTGGGAATTTGCGCTTCAAGGCTGCGACAATTTCAGCGGTGTCATCCACGCTTAAAGTCGTTTGAGTCAAATACGCGACTTTCTCAGGGTCAGGAACTCGCAACCGTTCCACATCATCCACGCTTTGCACAAGGTAGGTGCAATGCGGTGCTTCGCCCATCGTCCCTTCAACTTCCTCGTGTCCGGCATGCCCGATCAGGACAATACTGTATCCTTCCTGAGCGAACTTAATCGCTTCAATGTGGACCTTCGTAACAAGCGGGCAGGTTGCGTCAATGACTCTCAAATTTTTCCGCTTCGCCATCTCCCTGACCGCTGGTGAGACTCCGTGAGCGCTGAAGATGACAGTTGCACCTTCAGGCACTTCGTCCAACTCGTTGACAAAAATCACGCCCCTTTGTTTCAACCGCTCAACGACGAAGCGGTTGTGAACTATCTCCTTACGGACATATATCGGGGGCGGAAGTGACTGAAGCACAATCTCAACTATTTCAATCGCTCTGACAACGCCTGCGCAGAAGCCTCTAGGTGAAGCCAAAACCACCCGTTTCAATTTCGGCAGCTTGTATGTCATCGGGTCATCTCCCCCGTGCGATTTCAAAATTCCCCAGTCGCTAAAGTATGGCGCACGGCAAAGAATGTGACCAGCAAAGAGATGAACCCAACCACGATAAGCCAGTGCAATATGTATGCTTCCCACTTTCGGACGAAACGGGCGTGCAAGTAAATGGCGAAAATGCTCCCAGTTAGGATTGAGAAAATAACCTTTGGGTCATCCAAAGCGCTTCGCCCCATCAATCGCGCCCAAAAAACACCGACAACCATTCCAAGCGTTAGCATGGGGAAGCCGAGAAGCACCAACTTACTTGTCAACTGTTCGGTTACTTCCAAAGGCGGAAATTTGTCAAGGAGGGCGAGGGGACGCTTGTTTTTCAAAAGCCACAAAGTGAGCAAGTGAACAACGGCGGTTCCGAAGGAAAACATGAGCATCAAGTAACCGACCATCATCAAGGTGACATGAACGACCAGAATATCGCGCCTTAGTTCTGGCGGCAGTTGTGTTGGCTCTTCAAAGATACCGAAGGTGAGCAAAATCGCTGAAAGCGGGAACAAAATCCCCAATTGCGCTTCAATCTTCCGAATCCACCATTGCCAGAGCGAGCCTATGGCAATCAGCCATCCGAGAATTACCGCCAGCGTTTCGGGTGTGTCTAATCTCAAACGATTCACCAAAATGCCTTCAACGAGGTAGAGCAGGTGACAAGTGATGGTGATGAGCGAAATGTAGTTCAGTAAGGGAAGGGGTTGACGCTGAGGTTTCCACAACCTCAGCAGCACCAAAACCGCTACCAGCAAGTAGCCCAAAATGGAAAACCAGCCCAAAAGAGACCAAACAACTGTCAACAGCGTCACCTCGCCGTCTCGACTTTTTCTTCGGCTTCACCGAAAATTCCTCCAGCAAATAAAACTTTAGGGCACTTCCCCGTAAACTACCACTCAACCAAAAGACCAAAGCCTTTTGCGGTTTCCAAATCCGAATCGCTCAACAAGTGAACTTCTACCCGTTGCACGGAATGCCAGTTGGACAATTTCGTCAGCGTCGATGGGCACACCGGTCAGCACACGCGCAGATTTGCGCATCGCAGCGAAGTTGACACCTTCCCTTTCAAGCGCAACGGCGACTGTGTATGTTGCCAGCATTTTTTGAACCAACCTTTAAGGCTCATCAAAACGGTTTCTGGCGACCCCAAAGCGTCCTTGAAAGCCACGCCCCACTTTGCCCTCATGATCGCGCTTAATTCGTTCCAGAGCCGAAAGCCTCTGCGCTACACGGCCCTTACCGGTGAGACCGGCAACTTGATTTTGTCCTCGTTGGTAAACAATCGGCAACTCCAAATTCAGTGCAGTTTTGCTATCGTGAAGGTAGGTGGGATGCGAAAACTCTTCTTGGCGCGCTTCCCGTTCTCTAACTTGAACAGTGTCAATTCCCGTTTAGGTCACCTAACGCGTGCACAATGGGGGTCAAACCTTGTAACAGCCTGAACCCAAAAATTTCTTGGGTTTTGAAAGTCATTTTAGCGCTTCCTCGATTGCCCGCTTCATTCCTTCTGGGTCAAATCCTGCCTGCAAGTATCGGACTTTGCCCTCCTTGTCAATGACGACATTGGTGGGCACACCCTCAACGCCGTAAAGTTCAGGGGTTTTGTTTTCAGCGTCAACAAGCACAAGATAGGTCAAATTGTGTTTTTGGACAAACTCCTTTGCGACATTGAACGGTTCCCCTTCTGCCCATATTGCCACCCCGACAACGACAACCCCTTTGTCCTTGTATGCTTGCCAAAACTCCCTTTCAAGACGCGGAGCCTCCGCGTTGCAAGGTCCTCACCAGTGGGCAAAGAAGTTGAGCACCACCACTTTGCCTTTCAAGGATGACAAGCGAACTTTTTTGCCATCCAAGCCAGGCAACTCAAAATCGGGCGCTTCTTTGCCGATGAGACGGCTTCGCTGCTCCGCTTGGCTTAACCTCTGGCGGACAAGTTGAACCAACCTTCGCCACATCTGAATGTGAGGGGTGTAGGGGCTGTCTTTGAATTGCTCTATGAACCCGTTCAACTCCTTCTCCGCTTCATCGAGATTCCCTTTCGTCGGATTCACCAAGATGGGGACACCGACCTTCTGATGAATTGCCCTAACCGCTCCCAATTCCTTGAGCCTTCGGTTGAAGTCGTTGCTTTCAATTTTTTGCACGCTTTTGAGGGCGAGTTGCAAAATTGAAACCACTACTTGCCCTTCCCGGATTTGCAGGTGGGTTTCCCTTTGAATCCGCCTTATCAAGCCAGTTCCTGCTTCAACCCATATTCGGTCAGATGCTTTGGATACCTGCGCACCTCGTGCGGGTTGAAGAACGACAGGGCTTAACAGCGACCTCTCAACAATGTAGCAATCGCTGCCATCAATCTTCTCCTTTCCAGCAACTTGGTAACGGAATTCACCGAGTAGGTCAGCACGAATGAGGATTCGTTCCTTCGCTGTCCAAGAGCTACCTTCCCTCAACTTCTCTGTTGGGAAGAAGTAAACCGGCAACAAGGTTGTGAACTGACCAATGAAACCTGTCGGCGGTGATTCCGAGAAAAGTTTTTCGATGGGGGTTGCCTCTTCTTCCCCGGAGCCAGTGATGCTGAGAAACCGCAACGCCGCTTCTGGGATCGTTTCCAGTCCTTCCGGTTGAAAAACCCTAAGGCTGGCCACGGTCGCTGCCTGCTTCTCCACTACCTCTACAACCAGGTCATTAACCGAGACTTTCGCCTTGACCTCTTGACCGCCGATTTGGAGCTTCGCCTCGCCTTCGTAGCGAAGTTCCAAACTTTTCTGTAGCGGGGATTGGGCAGCAGAGAAGCAAACGGCCAAAATATGGGCTACAACGACCAGAAAACTAACACACCAACGAAACATAGTCACTTCGCCTCCTCGTTGAAGATTTCGACAACTACAGCGTCAACGATTTTGACGATAGATTTCGCTGCTGCCAATGGCTGCGTGATTATGTCGCTAACTTCGCGCAAGAGATTTGAACCTCTTAACAACAACACAAACAAAGAGTTGGACAGTAGCCCGAGCCTTTCTTCGCCACTGTCTTGAGCCCCTTCGCACCTCTCGATTCTTTCGGTTGCAGTCTCAGTCTTGACAACACATCAGGAAAAAGGCACTTGTGGCACCGATTGCTGGTGGACTTCCTGTCCATCGCACAGTTGAAAGGTGAGGGTGGATAGTTCGGAGTTCGCGTTGTGGGATTTTTGAGCAGCAAATTCACTTGCCTTTTGTTGTTCCTTTCGGTGCAGGCTCTTTCAATGCTGCATCAATTGCCTTCTTCAGGCTCTTGACATCAAAACCTCCATACCAGTATCGGATTTTACCGTCACGGCCGATGACCACATTGACCGGCAGCCCCTCAACTTGGTAAGCCTCAGCGACTTTGCTTCTCTTCTCTGGGTCATAGGCGACGGTGTAGGTGATTTTGGTCTTTTGGGCGAACATTTTCGCCATTTTCAGCGGGTCTCCTTCTGCCCAAACCGAAACGCCCAAAACGACCAAGCCTTTGGCTTTGTGTGCCTGCCAAAACTCCTTCTCCAAACGCGGAGCCTCCGCGCTGCACTCAAATCACCAGTGAGAGAAGAAATTCAGCAGGACAACCTTGCCCTTCAAATCGGCAAGCCTGACTTTCTTGCCGTCAATTGTTGGCAAGGTGAAGTCGGGAGCGGGTTTGCCGACCAGCGATGATTGCTTTTGCTGAGCCACCAACGAGGCAACTAAAATTGAACTTGCCGCAAACAAGGCAGTTGCCCTCATTTGTCCTGAACCTCCTTTGAAGATTTTTCTCGCGAACTTTCGTCAATTGCAAACAACTTTTCAGCTGCTTCTATGATGCCGTCGGAGTGAGCCAACTGTTTGATGCGTCGCAGCGGTGCATCCAAAATCCACATTGTCAAAGCGCGAACTTTTGCGGCGATGGTTTGTTTCTCGTCCTCGCTTAAGTTGGGCAACTCGTTGAAAATCTCCTCCAAAGTTTGTTGAGCCTTCTGCTGGGTTTCTTTCAGGATATGAACTATAAGGGGCTTTGCTTTCCGCTCGCCCAACCATACGACAAAGTTTCTCAACTCGTGTTCTATCAGCGACTCAACCTTCGGGACCTCCTTCCGCCGCTCTTCCAAGTATTCCTGCACGACCTGCTCAAGGTCGTCAATGTCAAAAAGGAAGACATTGTCAAGTTCACCCGCTTCAGGGTCAATGTTTCTGGGAACAGCGATGTCGATGAGGAATAACGGTCTATATCGGCGTTGACGGATCGCATTAGCTACCATCGTTTTTGTCAAGATGTAATGTTGTGCTCCCGTTGAAGCGATAATGATGTCGGCTCTTGGAAGGGTCTTTGCGAGTTCGTCAAAGGGGATAACTTGTCCTCCCAGTTTCGATGCAAGTTCCTCGGCTCGGCTTAAAGTTCGGTTGCAGACGAGCAGTTGTTTTGCCCCTGCTTGGACCAGCGCCTTAGCGGTATCGGTTCCCATCTCCCCAGCGCCGACGAGTAAAACCGTGCAAGTTTGCAAGTTAGCGAAAATGTGCTTTGCAAGTTCAACTGCGGCTCCGCCAACGGACATGGCTCCTTTGCTGATTCCCGTTTCGGCTCGTGCCCTCTTGCCAACTTTGATAGCCCGCCTGAAAAGTTCGCCCAAGTAAGTGCCAACAGCACCTAACTTTTGTGCTTCTTCGTATGCGTCTTTAACTTGCCCCAAAATCTGGGTTTCGCCCAACATCATTGAATCAAGCCCGCAAGCGACCCTAAACAAGTGTCTTGCGGCTTCTTGGTCTTGGTATGCGTAAAACCGACTTTCCAACTCTTCCGCAGTGATGCCGAAAAAGGAAAGCCACAATGCAAGCAACTTGCTTTCGGAAATTCGTTCGCGGGTTGCAGCGTAAACTTCTGTGCGGTTGCAAGTTGAAAGCAAAACAACCTCATCAATGCCGTTGGCGAGAAAATAGTTGTAAGCGGTTGGCAAACAGTCTTCCGAGAACGCAACTTTTTCCCTTACCTCAACCGGCGCCACTTTGTGGTTTGTGCCGACGACGAGAATGTGCATCATGGCTCATCTCCAACCGAAAAGTGAACATTGCCTATGAACCAAGTCTGCACCACTCGGTTTGAAAACCGGCGTGCCTGTAACCATCCCTGAAGCGCCCCCAAATGATACAAGTTGTTCAGTTTCCTCTCAAGCAGTGTCAGGAACTGCCCAACGCTGCATCTTTTTGAACCGTCAAGCCAACAATTGTCATGGCAGTTTGCTTTGCAACGAAAATTCCACGTTACCCGCAACCCTCTGCGCAATTTGAACAAATGATGTTCATTTTTTCGCCTTCCACGGCGTTTCCCGACTATGGCGACTCGTTTCTTCTTTCAGAAAACCCATTCAGTATTGTGAGGCAAAAGGCACGGAAAGGGCATTGGGGAAGACCCCCAAAATTACAGGCTTTACCTCAGCACCGACCTTCCGACAAACCTGAAGGGGATTGAGTTTGAACCTTATTTCCGCCTTTGCTCGAGGGCTTTGAGAACTTGAACCAAAGCGAGGTAAGCGGCACGCTCGCGAATTTGCTGTCTTGTGCCGCGAAGTTGAAAGCGTTCAACTTGGGTTTCTGTGGGGGTGCTGACAGCGATGAAAACAGTCCCGATGGGCTTATCGGGTTCGCCACCTGTCGGACCTGCATAGCCGGTTGTGGAGACACCGATGTGTGCTTTCAACCTCACCCGAACTTGATTTGCCATCCATTTTGCGCAAGTTTCGCTTACTTCGCCTTCCTTTTCCAAAACTTCCCAAGGAATGCCGAGCAGGTGCATCTTGACAGCATTGCAATAGGCGACTATCCCGCCCCGGACGTATTGACTACTACCGGGCACATTGATTAACGTTGAGCAAACTAAGCCGCCAGTGATCGATTCAGCGGTTGCGATTGTCAGCTTGAGCGCTTTCAACTTCTCACCCACTAAAACTTCAATTGGCTCATCTCCGACAGCGATTAGCCACTTGCCGACTTTTTCGCGGACTTTCGCTTCCATCTCGTCCAACAGGGCGTTTGCTTTCTCCTCGTTTTGTGCTTTCGCTGCGATTCTGAGCCAAACTTCTCCGGGCTTGACCAATGTCCCCAGGGTTGGGTTACCGCTTTGCATTAACTCGCCCAACTGGTCCGTCAAGGAAGATTCACCGATGCCAGAGAACCTGAGAATCCTCAACTTCAAAACTTCGCCAGAAATTTTCCTTTGCAACCGCGGGATGACTTCCCGTTCAAACATCGCCTCCACTTCGGCGGGGACGCCGGGCAAGGCTATTGCGATTTTGCCTTCCTTTTCCATCCAAATGCCGGGGGCGGTCCCAACCGGGTTGGGCAACCAATTGGCTCCCTCCGGCAAATCTGCTTGTTTGAGCAAGGTTTGCGAAGGCGTTATGCCCCGTTGGAGCAACAAATTTGACAACCACTTTTCCGCTTCGGAATGGCGAACCAACCGAACCCCAAAAGCATCGGCTATGCCCAAAGCGGTCACATCATCCGGGGTAGGTCCAAGCCCCCCAGTGAGTAAAACGATGTCAGCCCTTGACAGCGCTTCGCGCACAGCACCAGCAATGCGCTGGGGATTGTCGCCAACGGTCAAACGACGATAAAGGTCTATTCCCAACTTGGCGAGTTGTTGCGAGAGGTAGACCGAGTTTGTGTCAACTACTTGACCGAGCAGCAATTCCGTGCCCACGCTTATGATTTCGGCTGTCATGGTTTTTGCCTCCCCTGTCATTGCGTTCGCGCAACAATTTGGATTGGATAAAAGGAGCCGGCAGATGGAACGGTGATAACGTTGACAGTTCTCGTCTGGTTCGGTTGGAGCGTAAACTCATGAATCACGTGCTCGTCGTATGGACGGAGCAAGGGCAGCTCAACCAGCTTATCGTTAACCAAAAAAGCGCCTCGCACCACACCACCGGCAGGCTCAACGACAACCTGGGCTTTCCATGAGCGACCGGTTGGGTTGACAAATTTGATTGTGACCTTGTAAAGGACACCGTAGTTTCCGTGAAGGGTCTTCCCTTTGAGCGGGTTCTTAAGACCGAATCGCCCAACACTTATGAAGTTCCAATTTTTGCCAGCGACGTGAGTCTCCTCAACGTTCTGGATAGGCTTAGGGTAGGGGGGAGGGTCACCAACCCCGGTTAGCGCTTCAACAAGCAAAGTTCCTGTCAACAGCTCGGTCTTAGGGGGTGCTATTGGAAGCGCAACAACCCTATAACCTACACCTGCAACTTCCTCGAGTCTCGCTTCAACCAAGGCACTTGCTGTGTCGCGAGGTCTGAGCCCGAACCTCAAAAGCCGGTAAATACTTTGAGGCGGCAAGTGAATACGGATGGCGGCGTCGTAAAGCAAGGAATGCAAATAAGACGATGTTGCGTCGTGCCCGCACCTCAATTCGCTCTCTTGTGGATTGCCGTAACCGAACCTGACGAGCAAAGGCACCCAATTGTCTTCAGTGTTGTGGAACTCAAAGACCAACCAAGCAGGACGGTTTACCCCGTTGCGGTGGTGAACCATGAACCGCATTGTTTGAGACGGTTGCAAAAGACCACGACACAAGACCCGGAACTCTTGGAAAGTTTCGGGGTCATTGCTTATAACGAGCAAATCCGCTTCGCCCAAAGATTGGGGGAAGGACTGGAGCGGGACATTCACGATTTCATCCAGGGGCAAAAGTTGTTCACCCATCGCTTGAATTCGCCACTGGTAGGTTGTGTTGGTGGAAAGGAGACTGACAGAATCGTTAACCGGGAACAAAGTCCAACGAGCACCCAATCGGACATCCAAAGTCCTCATAACAGCGTTCTCCACAGCCTCACGAACCATCGCGGCACTGACTTGGGCTCCTCTCACCCACGCGACAGGCTTGTTCTTCCAAGTAGCGGCTCGGTAAAGAACTCGGAAAGGCAACCGAATTCCAACTGTCCCCTTGACGATCCTTAATACCCCAGCGCCCGCGTCGATACCGGTGAGGGTGATCGAACGACCATCGGGGTTCACCTTCAGTTTCAAAAGTTCAGGCGGTATGGCTTCAACTTGTATTGAACCTTCAGCGGTTCCAAACAACTGAACGGTTGTGCTCTCCCCAACGGGGACCACAAGTTCCGTCAACTGGACAGCCAACCAGCGCCATCCAAAAACTTCCCTCAACCTTTGTGCCCAATGCTCCGCCAAAGCCTTGGTATCGCTGCGAGCAGAGCGGGCAACTTGGTGAGTTACTGTCAAAATGGGTTCGTTGTTGACAGTTATGTTGAATCCTCCTTGAACTTGAACGATAGCGATTGCTTCGGGCTTCGTCCCTTGCCACAGAAGCTGATTTAGCCTTTCAGCAATTTGCTGAACTTGCGAGACCGCATCTTGGCCTCGCCAACGCAAAATCGTTTGTCCAGCCGCCCTTAATTCAGCCATATCGTCGCTAACTTTTTGAGCCTCAAATTTCCAACTGACGGTCCAATTTTGTCGGTCAAACCCAAAGCAACAGACAGCAAAAATCGCTGATAGCATAACCAGCAACCTCAGCGCTTTTGCACCTCCTTCAAAATTTTTCAGCTCGGCAAGGGCTTAGCCTTTTCAAAATGACCGATCTTGCGAACGGGTTTCTCTCTCTAAAGCTTCAACTCGCTGTGAGATTTGCCGAAGCAATTTTAAGGCATCTGGGAGTTCATTCAACGCCGCTTCAATTCTCAACCATTGCATCCTCGTGCGTGCTGGGTAGCCAGCCCACTGGGTTTTCGGCGGTGCGTCGTTCATCAAGCCGGATTTGGCGAGCAAAGCTGCTCCGTCGCCAATTTGGACATGGTCAGCAATCCCGACTTGACCGCCCATCACCACTCCGCTGCCGACTCGAACGCTCCCCGAAAGTCCTACTTGTCCCGCCAAAACGCAATGGGAACCTAAAACACAGTTATGGGCAATTTGGACGAGATTGTCAATTTTTGTCCCCTTGCCGATCCTCGTCTCGCCCAAAGTTGCCCGGTCAATGCAAACGTTTGCTCCTATCTCAACATCGTCCTCAATCACAACTGTCCCAACTTGAGGAACCCTTCGGTGTCGTTCGCCATCCCAAACGAAACCGAAACCTTCCTTGCCAATCACCGCACCAGCGTGAATGACCACTCGGTCACCGATTGTCACATTGTCGTAAATCGTGACATGTGGGTGGATGCGACATTGAGAGCCAATTCGAACACGCTTGCCAATGTAAGCGTGCGGATAGATAATCGTTCCATCACCTATCAAAGTGCCGTCGCCAACGATAGCGTAATCTCCGATAAACACCCCAGCCCCCAACTGAACGTTTTCGCCAACGATTGCTGTTCGGCTAATTCCCGGTGGGAAAGTTTCTGGTGGGAACAAAGTTTCAAGCAAAACAGCCATCGCCAAGCGGGGATTTGCGACGAGGACGAGGGGTTTCTCCGGGCGAGCGAATTCCCGTGAAGTAACAACCGCTGTCGCTTGACTGGAGAAGGCTTGTTCGGCGAAAGTTTTTGACCAAACGAAAACCAAATCCCCGGGTTGAGCGGTTTGAGGCTCGCTCAACCCGGATATGAGGGTTTCCGGGTCTCCAACCAATTCGCCATTAACAATTTCGCAAATGAGTCGCAAAGGTAGGGGTGAAGGGAAGTTTGTCCGAGCCATTTCACTGCCTCACTCCTTCACCTGAAAGCTTTTGAGCCATTGCTGCCACGCCCTCTTGACTTCGTTAGTGGCATCTGGCAGTTTTGAATGGGGCGAAAAAGTGACCTTCCATCCCCTTCGCTTTGCGTAGGCGACGGCAAAGCTCTTCGCCGCTTCAAACGCAATTGAGCGCAATGTCGTTACAGCATTACCGCTAAGCGGTCGCAAACTCGAATCGTCAATGTCCGAGATTTGAACCTGTAAAGTTTGCCTTGATGGGAAAAGCGAGGGTGAGGTAAGGTCAAGAATCCTTTGCGGATCAGTCAAAGGCAGAGGCGGTGTCAATTCAAATCCTTGTGCCGGCGAGATCGGGATGAGAATCGGTTGAGAGATAATAGGTGGCGACTCAAGCTCTGCATCTAACTCCCGCTTACGCTGTTCCAAGGCAGCCTTTTCCTCAGGTGAAAGCATGTCTGCGAAGGAGAGCCTTAAGTTGAGCCTAACCCGTTCAGCTGCCTGCCTTTCCCCCTGTTGAACTCTAAACTTCCAACGGGCGACGGGATCTGTGAGTGGCAAAGGCGGTAAAAGCAAATGCATCTGCCAAGCCAAAATTTGCTTTTGCTTCCTTTGCAGCAACTCTAACTCGTTCGTCCACTTCCTTT
Source organism: Armatimonadota bacterium (assembly GCA_026419315.1). Lineage (GTDB taxonomy): Bacteria > Armatimonadota > Fervidibacteria > Fervidibacterales > Fervidibacteraceae > Fervidibacter. The sequence goes on from JANZZQ010000001.1 coordinate 24,670, forward strand.
TTTGTTCTTCAAACCAGTCGGCTAGTTGACCGCCCTGCAACGTTGGGGCAGGCATAGTCAAATCCGGCAAGGGAAGGATGCGGGGGGACCAGGTCAAGACACTGGGTTTGGGCTTGCGGTTGATAAAGTCTACCAGTTGCCATGCTGGGTGGAGCGTTGCCAATCGTTCCAAGTCAACGAAAACGGCGTCTTGACTGTGGGAATCGCTGATGGCGAAGAAAAACAAAGCGAGCATCCATTTTCGTCGCACCATCACTGTTTCGCTTCCTTTTCCGTTTGTTTCTCCTCCTGCCCTTCATGCTCTCCCGATTGAAGGGCTTGAGTCAATTTAGAGAGAACCTCTTCGGTCACATCAATGAAGTCGCCGCGAACGAAATAAACGACGCTTTTGTCAAGCACCAGGTCAAGCCCTCGTTCATCGGCAACTTTCTTGACAGCCTGTTGGAGTTTTTCGTCGACGAGTTTGTTCAGTCGCTCTTCAACCCTTTTCATTTCTTCGTCCATCAAGTTTTTGAGTTGCTCGATTTCGGACCTCGCCTCTTTCCAGATTTGAGTCAACTGCTCCAAACGAGCCCGCTCTTGAGGTGTGAGTTTATCTGGTTGGGTTTGTTGTAACCTTTGCAACTCCGCCTCCCGCTCAAGGGAAACTCTACGCAACTGCTGAATTTGCTGCTCTTCGCTTTTAGTCCGGTGAGGTCGGCTAAGCAGTCGCCTTAAATCCACCCATTCCAACCCAGTCAGCATCAAGAAATTCTGTCTCAAGTTGATCAGTTCAAGGTATGCCCGTCGTTGCTCGTCGTAGACTCGCCTCAATTCGGCGATACTCTGAACTTCTCTCGCCATGCGGGCACCGTTTAAAGCCCCAACTTTCAGTCCCCCTTGCACTGAGGAAGAGCTCCGCTGCCACAGGAGAAGTGTCAAGCAAAAACTGAGCAAAACCACCACAAACAGCGCCCGCTTCATGCTTTCTCACCTCAAGGCTACTTGTTTGAGTTCAGGATTTCAAGCATCCTGTCCGTCACATCAAGGTTTGGTTCGGCGTAAAGCACCAAGTCGTCATCAGCAATCATGACGATTTTCAAGCCAAGTTGTTGCGCCACTTGCTTCGCGGCTTCGCGTATTCGGTCGCGGTGGCGAGTCGTTAGGATTTCGTTGAGTTTTGTGAGTTCTTCCTCAAACTTTTGCATCAGTTTCTGCAACTTTTCCCGATTGGAGTTTTGAAGGTTCAGCAAGTATTCAAGTCGCTTCCGCTCCTGTTCGTTCTTGCTCTCTTTGAGTTGCAGGTGTTGAAGTTCGGTGAACCGTTGTTCGGACAATTTCCGCAGTTCCTCCAATCGCTTCCGCTCTGCGTCGGTCAGTTTCCCCTGGGCTTCTTTTTGCTCCAAGTTATCCAGCTCTTCCCACTCTTTCGCCTCCAAAAGCGCCCTCGCTTCCAACATCCTTTGTCGTCGCTGGACAGTTTGGCGATACTGCTCGTCATCCTGCTTAAGGGCTTGGTAGTTGGCGACGAGTTTTTCCATGTCAACCAAACCGATTGTGACTGGCTGATTGAGAGAATCAAAAGTCATCGCGCGCCACGCAGTTAAGGTCAAGAGAGAACCAAAGGCGAAAATCAGCCAAATCCATCGGCTCATCTTCAGTCACTCCTTATTGCAAGGATTTTTGATTTGCTTTCCTCAGTTGCTAAGCGAAGCGATTTCAGAAAGCGGAGCCGACGCTGAAGTGCGTTCTTTGCCCTTCTTCGCCGAAGCCGAAGTCAAATCTCAAGAGACCAAAAGGCGTTACGAACCTAATTCCGAACCCGTAACCAACTTTCAACCTCAGAGTATCGCGCCGCTTAGGCTCCCCTGCCTGAGCCGCTTTCAAATCCAAGGAGTTTGGTCCGCCGAAGGCGTCACCGATGTCAACGAACAGGACACCTTGAAGTTCTTTGCGGAACCTTCGCCTCAACTCGGCGTTGAAGACAACCATGTGCCTTCCGACGAACCTGTCAATAGTGTAACCTCGAAGGGTTTCTGCCCCACCGACGAAGAAGTTTTCAAAAATCGGGACAGAACCAATGGCAGTTCCAACCAAAAGCCGGGAAGCAAAGACTGTGTTTTTGCCTTGGGGGATATACCGGCGCCAGTCAAGAAGCAGTTTGGCGAAGGAACGGGACTCCCCAAACAATTTGGGTGCCAGCTCCAACTCTCCCTCAAAGTAGGTTCCCCGCGACGGGTCAAAAGGAAAATCCCGGGTATCAATCAAACGGCTGTACGCAATGCCTGTTACCCAACCTTGGTCTGCTTTACCTCCAACTTGCTCAATCGTTCCACCAACAATTCGGCGTTGCTGAAAGTAAACTCGTTCCGTTCGCAGTTTCAGTTCGTGCCACAAGTAATCGCCTTGAGGGCGGCGAACGCTCATCCTGATGCCACGTCGAATCTCAGAAAACAGCAAATCCTCAGTGATCGTCCCTTGTCCGCCACCGAGCACCAAGGCAGTTGTTGGCTCCCGGTAGAAACTCCTGTCAAAGATGTTTATGGCAAAGCCGGTCCTTTTGCTGTCAATCCAAGGTCGGTAATAGTAAAAGTCGAAACCTTTGCGGTCAAAAAACTCCACCATCAACCTGAGGTGTTGTCCCAAACCGCGAAAGTTAGTGTCTTGAACGGCGGCGAACCCGACAATTTCGTCGCGGGAACTATAACCCAAACCGATGTTCGCCATTCCCGTCTTCTTCTCTTTCAACCGGTAGGTGACTTCCACCCCCAGCTCGCCAGTTTTCGGGTCCTCCACGTCCCTCTGCTCAACAATGACTTCCTCAAAAATGTCAAGCAAAAATAGCCTGCGCCTATCCTCTTCAATGACCCGTTGGTTGTAAAGTTGCCCCTCCCTCAGTTCCAATTCACGCCAAACCACTTTTTCCTTCGTTTTGGGCTTTTGCCCAAGGTCAATCTTCACACTAACGACTTTCAATTCCTGGATGGGGATGATTATGGTTCCGTCTTCAAGAATGTCCGGGGCTTGAGGCTGTGCGATGTATCCGTTGGCGATGTATAGGTCTTGAATGCGTTGCAAGTCTCGCCGCAAAGCGTGGAAGTTCAGGATTTTACCTGGCTGAGTTTGCATCACTGCTTTCAACTTTTCCGAGGGGATTGCGGTGTTGCCTTTGAAAACGATGTCCTTAACCACGGGGTTCTCAAAAACTCGGACGATCAAAATTAGACGCCCCTCTGGGGTCAGCATAGGCAGAACAACGGGGCTTTGGGAGAAGAAACCCATGTCGTAAATCGCATCAATGTCTTTCTTCAACCTCGCCATTGAAAAAGGCATCCCGACCTTCGTGTCCATGACCATCAGGATGCTTTCGGCGGGCACTTCCTTGTTGCCCTCAACTCGGATTTCAGCTACCTCCCGCCCTTCTATTTCCTGAGCCCAAAGAGCTGGCGAAAGAAGTAGCAGGACAGGAATCACCATCATCCATCGCACCATAATTTGACCCTCCAAAACCTCAGGGTTTCAATGCTAAGCTCCATTAGGTTAGACCGACCGAAACACCCTTTGTTCATCTTTCCAGAAAAGGGCGCAACTTTTTCCGAAGGGTTGACCTTGCCCTGAAAAGACGAGACTTAACCGCCTCAACGGAGCAACCTTGAATACGGGCGATCTCCTTGTAACTCAGCCCTTCAATGTCCCTCAGCACCAAAGTGACCCTTTGGTCCTCGGGCAATTCGTCAATGGCTTTTTGAATCGCTTCGGCGCGTTCCTTTTGCTCAAGTAAAGTCTCGGGCGAAAGTTTTGTGTCCTCCCACTCAAATGGTTCAACTTCCTCTTCCTCCTCATCGGTCTCCTCCAGGATTTCCCACTTGTGCTCCCGCTCCCTCTGCAATTGCTTGTATCGGTTTTTCGCCAAATTGACGGTTATGCGATAGAGCCAAGTAAAGACCTCAGCTTCCCCCCTGAAGCGGTCGTAGGCTTGATATGCGTGGATGAAAACCTCTTGCGCCAAGTCATGGGCTTCTTCCCTATCGCCCATCAACCTGAAAGCCAAGTTGAGCACCTTGTCATAGTATCTGTCAACGACTTCATCAAAGGGTGGCTTGTTTATTGAAACTGTCGATTGTGACAATGCTTTTTGGTTCCTTCGCACGACCTTCACCACGCTCCATGCCGGAAATTGAGGTCAGAACCGCACAGAAGTTTGGATGCGAATTTCCGCTTGCTCCCGTTCTCGTTTGATGATGGTGATTGATGCTCGCTTGCCCAAATAGTATTGCACTTCTAACGCAGAAGGGTCAGCGGGCGAAAATCCCTGCCTCCAAAGAACATGCAGGCGGGAAGCTATCGGGATACCAAGCCTTAACCATTGCCTCCCTGTCGTCTGCTCCCGGACAACGCTCAACTCCGTCCAACGCAAGGCCTGCGCAATTGGTTCGGTCACCGGGGCGAGCAAGTTTCCCATAAAACTCTGGACGAAAGCGCTGGAAAAGAGCTGCTGCCAATTGGTCAAGGCATCCCCAAGTTGAGCCAAACCCAACCCGAACATGCGTTCTAAGGCTGTCTGTTCAGGCAGAGGCGGTATGGCTAACATGGTCACGCTGGGCAAAATCCCTAACCGCTGTGACTGTTCGTCAACCGGACCGGAGACAGTGAATAAAATTCGGTGAATGTCAAGCTGAGTTTCACCTTCAACCCTCATGCGAGCAGTCCCAAGCCACCGGCGAGTAAGCGGGTCAATTGCATAGGCAACCCGAACGCTCATGTCAGTAATTGTCAAGACCGATGCTGGTAGCCTCAAACTCCCCCTTTGACTTCTCAGTTCCCCTTCAATTCTCGGCTGAGATAGGTTACCAGCAAGCAGGAGTTCACCGTCTAAAAGCAGAGACGCTTGAGGGTTGCGCAAGAAGAACCTGTCACCAATTTCCAACCTCAAAGCGAGTTGCAAAGCTGGCGGAAGTTGCCACTTGCCGTCGCCCCCAGTTGTCACAACGGGCAATCTCAACACATCACCATCGTGAATTGTCAAGTTGCCTTTTATGGTCGGGGGTGCGTTCGCTTGTTCGGATTTCACCGCAAGGTGGCCTGAGAGTTTCCCTTTTGCCTCCTTGGTTTGCCACCGGAAACCATTAACCTGAAGTTGCAAATCCCATCTCCCGTCCGAAAGCCATTTCCAACCGCTTTGAGGGATTCGTTGCCACTGCACATTACCTCGTATCTCCAAACCATCGCCTTGGACCTGTTCAACGGAGAGGCCAAACCCTTTCTCGCTCAAATTCACCAACAACGCAGCAGTTCTCAAGTTCAGACTCGTCCCGTTCCATTCGGTCCTCGCATCCTGTATCTTGATTCTCAACTCGCCCTTGTTTGCAAACAGGTTTTGCAATCCCCTTTCGCCGATTTCCAGCCACCCATTACCGATTACCGCTCCGCCCCCGAAATTGGCCTCAAGTTTTGCCAACCTCGCTGTCCGACCTTCGGCGACAATTTGGCAGCGCAGGTTTTGCAATTTTGTCAAGGGGTCAAGAGGTTTGGGGAGCGAATTGGATGAAACGAAGTCAATTTCGTCCGCAACCACCTCAATTAAACCTTTCAAACTCGGTTCTTTCCAACTTCCCTGCAGCAAGAGAGAGCCGCTCAACCATCCCCGTTCGATTTGTAAAGGCAGGTCCGGCGGCAGTATAGCATCAAGGGGAGTCGGTGGCAGTTCGATCTGCCATCGCATTTGCCTTTTGCCTTTCAACTCTGACCAACCCCAGAACGAAGCCAGCGAGGCATCCGTTCGCCAACGAACGAGAGCATCACCTTTTTCAACCTTCAGCGTCCCATCCTTCACCTCAAATCGTCGAACGAAAACTTGCCTTATTGTCCAACCTCGCCAGTATATTTCGTTGGCTTGCAATGTGCCCTCAACGACGGGGATTTCACGACTTCCAGCTAATTTCAATTGGGCGCTCAATGAGCCTTCGGGGATTGATTCGCTTTCCACCTCAACGCCGAAAAGGGCAAGCAAACTTGCCGACAACTCAGATGGGACTTGTTTCATCGTCAACTCGCCTGTTAACTTCCCGTCGTCGCCGATGGCGATGAAGCCAAAGGCGTTGGCGCTACCTTGCCTCAACTCGTTTAACTGAACAGTCCAGACTTTCCCTGACCTTATGACGGTCAAGTTCGCTTGAGTCGGGGCATCACCTATGCCTCTCAAATTCGGGACGAAAACGTTTGCCTCTAAGCCAGCAATTTGGTTTTCGGAGAAAGTGGCCCTCCCTTCAGTCCAAACCTCTCCCCTCAAAGGTAATTTCGTCAACTGCTCAAAAGCATCAACTTTACCCTCGCTCTGTTGCTGCCACTCGTTCGCGACCTCGCGCAAAATGGCGATGGGGATGTTACCGCCGTGCCAACTCACCTGCCAATCAGGTTGTGACCCCTTGAACTCGGCGGTCACCGACATTCCGCCACGCCTCAAATTGACAATCCCTTTCGCTTCAATTGACTTTTTGCCTTTCCGCCCTTTTTGAATAACTGTCAAGTCAAACTTTGTCTCTCCCAATTCGGACGATCCAAGCCTGACTTGATTTCCCTTCAAGGAAGCCGTCACCATCAGTTGCCCGCTTGTTTTGTTCACCCAAACTTGTGCGTCCGTTTGCCCGAACCAACGCCAACTGCTCATTGGCAATTTCCATTCTCGGAGCAGTTGGGACAAATCAGTGAGAGCAAGTTTGTCTCCACGAATTGTCAAGTTGATGGGCAAGTCCGGTGAAGTCCCGATGACGCCCGTTGCCTCTAATGTCCCGTCACCCCACCTCGCCCTTGCCTGTTTAACTTGCACTGCTCCTCCTTGCCAGAACCATTGCCCCGAAACATCTTGCCAAATTGCGGACTCGCCAACTGCAATGGCTTGCGATTTAACTGCCCCGCTGGCTCGCCACTTCCCATCCCAGAGGATTTGCAAAGTCCCTTCAGCGAGCCCTTGCAACTGAATCGGCAGGTTAAACCTTCGGCTCAATCGCCTCAGCGATAACCCAGTCCACTTCCCTTGAAGCGAGACCAGCCCAATACCTTGACGGAAAGCGAATTTGCCGTCTAACACCGCTTGACCGTCTTCCGAAAGGATGTGAATGCCTTTAATTGTCCCGTTCAATTGTTCCAAGTTGTTTTTTTCGTCAGTGACAAACTGTCCCTCTGCGCGACTCCCTGCTACCTTGACATTCCAACCTTGCCAACTTGCTTCCTCCACCAACACTGCACCTTCCCATACGCCTTTCCACCTTTCGCCTCCTTTGCCCGTCTCAAACCTGAGCCAACCCGAGCCTTTGCCCGCTGGGTGGCTTTCGCCCAACTTCAAATCAAAAAACCTTGACAATTGCGAAATGTCCAAGTTCGCGAAACTAAAATGGCTTTCCGCGCGATATGGGGACAAGTTGCCTTGCCAGCTTATCGTTCCACCTAAGATTTGAAGTTGAGGCAACTGGAAGTCACAAAACCAGCCTTTGTCCGTTCGTTCGGCAACGCTTTGCAGCTTGAAGCGTTCAATTTGCAACTCCCGTTTACCCGATTTCAGCGTAAAACTTCGCCCGATCCCTTCACCAGCGATTTGTCGAAACAGCCATTGGTTGTTTTTCTGTTCCGCAGAAATCGTCATTGCCGTTAGTGTCAACTTTTGTCCGGTTGCATCCCAATTGTCGTTGCTCGCCTTCAGTCCAGATACGCTTCCAGCAACTGTTACCCGAAGTGTTAGAGGACCTTCAGGGCCTCTGGTGCTTCTTACCTTTAAGTCGTCCTGTTTTTCACTCGCAACTTCTCGTTGTAGGCTCGTTGCTGCGCTGATGGCTATTTCTCCATTGAACCGCCCCTCCGCAGAGAACCCCAAATCGCTTCGTTTCTTCAACCACCCCACTAACTCGCCGACATCGCTGTTTTGCAATCGGAGCAGGGCGTTGAGTGTGAACCCGTTTTCACCGCCGATGCTCAAATTCAATTGCCCACCACTCAATTCGCCACCTAAAGCTTGCGCTTTCAAATTGAACGCCTTGATTTCCGCTGCAGGCTTATCGGTTAGCGCAAATGCAAGTTCCAAGTCGGCGCTTCCATCGCGAATTTCAAATCCGTCAAATTCAACCTGTGGGACTTTAACAGAACCGAGCGCAATCAAGTTTCGCCCCTTCCCGTCCCAAGTGACGACCCACTCGCTGAACTTAACGCCATCAAACAACTGCCAAACCCTTCGTTTGGCCCCAGCGAGCGGTGTTGGAGTTTTAACTGTGGCTTCGTTGATGGTGGCGAGTGCTCCCCTCGGCGTCGCAAACAAACTCAACTTGTCAAGACCTGTTTGCCACCCAAGACCTTTCAGGTCAATGACGCCCAAAGGTTCAGTCCAAGCCAATTGCGCTTGCCACTTGCTTCCCACCCCCATCGCGCCGATTTGAGTTTGACCGCCGCGAAGCAAATGGACGGGCAAGTTCCACTTCGCTTTCGCCCAAGCCATCAATCTCTCCATCGCACTTGACGAAATTTGACCTTGAACTTGCCAAATCGGCTCTTTTGAAACGGTTACTTGTCCGCTCAAAGCGGCAGTTGCATTTTTGTCAACGGTGACATTCAAACTTGAGAGCCTAAGTTTTGAGCCATCCATTTGGACCTGAGCGCTCAAC
>JANZZQ010000202.1 GCA_026419315.1 Armatimonadota bacterium
CCGTAAAACACCGTTCCGGCGTGACATTGCATCTTTCCTTCAACCGCTCTTTCAAGTGGTTCAAACAACTGTCCACTCGATCTTTGAACAAATCGCCGAGGGCGTAAATTTCAACGGCTGGATCGGCAGCGGCAGCGTCAAGGGCTGCACCAGTCCCCCTTCCACCGCAGGCGATAACTCCGACTCGCAATCTTTCTTTGCCTTGAGCGTGAGCGAAAGGGATGGTCATGCCAGCGACGGTTGTGGTCAAAGCAAATTTGATGAAATCTCGACGAGTGCATCCTTCCGAAGTTCGCTTCTGCTCATCTTGCATAACTTCCCACCTCCATTCTCGTCGTTCCCGTCCCCGTCATGATAACTTGACGGGAGTAGAAATGCAAGGTTCAAAGTGGCAAATATTCAGGCAAATACCTACAAATAGCGACAGATCGGGGTTCAATCGTTGAGTTTTCGGACATTGGGTTGCCAGCCCAACTTCTCCAGCGCCACCATGTAATCTTCCCTTGAGAGTTCGTCGGGTCGCCGCCGCAGATGAGCGACGAGCACCCCTTCCATAACATTCGTCCCGAAAGTTCGTCCATCAAGTTCAGGAGTAGTTGTGATGAGCAGCGAGATCCCCAGCCGGCCCAAAAGTTCGACGTCTTCTCTTGTTGTGGTGTTTGTCAAGACAATTTTGTCCTTCAAAGGGGTTGGGGACTGGGAGTTGGGGATTGGCAAATGTTTGCGGATGAGCAAGAAATCACCGGCTATGACTTCTGCCCAGCGGTAAAAGCGTTCAAACTTGGGCTTAATATGCTCTTGCTTTTTGCCTGTCGGGTAAATCCAACCGATGGGCAATTGAACGATCAGCGGCAAAAGGATTGCTCCCAAAAATTCGTAGAGGCGTTGCGATTTGATGAGCAAGGGGATTCCGAGCCCGAATGCCAAATCCCCAACGCACAAATCTGCCCCCAAATTCCACAACTCCTCGGCCATTCCAAACCTGTCAATGGCGCTCACCAGCAAAACTTTGCGGTTGCGAAAATTAACAATTCCCATTCGCTGAAGCCAATGGACTGCTTCTCTTTCCATTGTGTCCTTTAGTCCAGACCCATCAACAACTGGGGTTTGCTTGACAATTCGGGCAAGTTTCATTGGCTCACGGAGGGCGTATTTCCGTTTGCCGCATCTGATCCAGATGTCCATGCCGCCGAAGCAAAGAGCGTCAACTTTGCCGTCAAGTTGCTGCAGCAACTCAGCAAACCTTTGCAAGTCACCGTCTGTGCCGATGCGTTCAATTACGAACCTTTCACCGAAAAACTCCGCTTCAACCCTCTTGTCCCTTTTTGATGAACCCAAACTCACACTGACGACCCGCTTCATCCTTCGTCTCTCCGCTTTCGGGCTCGATGGTTGTTTCACCGCTGTAATTGACATTATGAGCCGGATTTGAAGTTTTTGTTTGACTGCAGGGGAGAAAATCGTCCTTTCGCAACTCGCGAATCTCAACACCTAACCTGCTTACAGGTCCGCAAGACCTCTAACACCTCCAGAACCCTGGCAAGCTGCCGGGAAGGTAGCAATTGGCCGATCACCGTAACGGGGAACATCCTCGCAACCGCGCCCTGAAAGTCACGGCTAACAAAATGGACCTGGTTGACGGTGAATTGATTTGGGACGGTTTCGCAAAGGGAAACTAAGCTTTGCAGAAAAAACCTGCAAGGTAGCATTGAGGCCGCCTTTGCTTTTTCAGGCAAATTGCAGTTCAAATTGACCAAGGTAACTTTGTCAATCTCGGGCAGCGCAAGTGAGCCAGAGGTCCCAACAAAAATTGGCAGTGCAAACCAAACCAGCGTTTCAACCCGTCGCCGCTAAACCCCAAGTTGGGCTCAAAGTCAGGTTGCAAATTAGAGCTCTTACACCCTTGTCCCCGGCGAGATTTCGTGGTGGTTGAGGGGAAAAGAGCTCGTCCAGCAAAAAGAAGGCAAAATGTGACTTGAACAACTGAACGGGGAAAACGAAACCTGCCACGAACAACGCGATAAAGGTGAAATTCGCAAACCCTTTAATTCCAACTCCCATCGCTAAGTCCCGCCACACTTCGAAGCACGGTTGTTCCCGAGTTATTTGTCCGTTCCTGTCACCCCAACTCGGACGCGAAAACTTAATTCCAAGCGCTACGAGCAGCGAAACCAGAAGAATTTCATTGACCCTACCCTCCCCCATCTCCTTGACACAGAAAAGCGCTCGAGGCAAGCTGTTTGGCGAAGTTTAACCTCTACAGCTCGGGTCGGCATAATGGCAACCGTCCGTTTCAACCTTGCGATTTGCGATTTTTTACAGGTCGCTCTTAAGGATTTTCTGATCAGGCTCAGTGGCTTAAGGGGTGAAGGCTATGAAGATCGCAGGTTCAACTTTGTCGTTTTCAAAACAACCTTTGGAAGCAGCTTTGCGGGAATTGTCAAGTTTGGGGTTTGCCTTCGTTGACATCGGTGCGATGG
>JANZZQ010000203.1 GCA_026419315.1 Armatimonadota bacterium
GGGTAACCTGCCGATGCCATCACAACGCAAATGCATGCACCTTGACGCCACTTGACTTCAACCTCATGCAAGCGTTCGTCAATGATCGCCTCACAAATTTCAACCAAGTCGCTTTCAAGCAATGGCAAAACTGCTTGAGTTTCGGGGTCACCGAAACGGCAGTTGAACTCAAGGACTTTCGGTCCATCTTTTGTGAACATCAAGCCACCGTAAAGCACGCCCTTGTAGGGGCGACCTTCCGCCGCCAAAGCGGCGATGGTCGGCTTCATGATGGTTTCAACGATTTGGTCGTAAAGGGCAGCGTCAATGTCAGGGACGGGGCAATATGCGCCCATGCCTCCAGTATTTGGGCCTTGGTCGTTGTCAAGCAACCTTTTGTGGTCGCGGGAAGGGAGCATTGGCTTGACAGTTTTTCCGTCAGTGAAAACCATCACTGAAGCCTCTCGTCCTTCAAGGAACTCTTCAACCACCACGCGTTTGCCTGCATCGCCGAATTCCCTTTCAACCATGATTCGTTCAACAGCGTGAAGTGCTTCGTCCAAAGTCGTGCAAACGATGCTCCCTTTGCCTGCCGCCAAACCTTCAGCCTTGACAACTATAGGTGCTCCTTGCTGGCGGATGTAGGTTTTGGCTTCGTTGGGGTTATCAAAGACGGCAAATTTCGGTGATGGGATGTTCCATTTTGCCAAAATTTGTCGGCAGAAAACTTTGCTGCCTTCAATTTCCGCCGCCGCTTTCGTAGGACCGAAAATCTTTAAACCCCGCTTTTGGAACTCGTCAACGATGCCAGCGCACAAAGGCGCTTCAGGACCAACAATGGTCAAGTCAATTTGCTCCTGTTCCGCGAAGTCGGCGATGGCAACAATATCCTCGGCGTTGATGCTCACGCATTTTGCCAACTTAGCGATACCTGCATTTCCGGGCGCACAATAGATTTCGCTCACTTTAGGGCTTTGGGCAATTTTCCAAACGAGCGCGTGTTCGCGTCCACCACCACCAACGACTAAAACTTTCATCTTCATGCCCCCTTCCCATGAATGGTGGTGCGGACACCGCAAACTGTTGCATGTGCGAAAGTAGGGCGGTTTTTTTCACCCCGCCGAATTTTCGTGTTGGCGCAGCTTAAAAATTTCGCTCCACCTTAGGCGTTGACTTTTCGCGAGAATTTTTGCCCCGTCTCATCTGTCACTGCTGCCCGCAACTTGCCCGCTTTACTTTTTGACCTTCCCCAACGCTTCTAAAACTTTGTCAGGCGTTATAGGCAAGCTGGTTATGCGAACTCCCAGAGCATTGGCAACGGCGTTGGCAACTGCCGCTGCTGTTGGGATGATAGGGGGTTCACCCAACCCGATAACGCCTCGTTCAGGCATATCCAAGAACACAACCTCAATTTCTGGCATTTCAAGCATAGCGGCGAGTTTGTAGTTTTCAAAGTTGGGATTAAGCATCCGTCCAACTTGCCTGTCCATAACTCGCCCTTCAAGCAGAGCAAGGCTAAGCCCCATCACAACTCCGCCGATCACTTGAGTTTCCGCAGTCAAATAATTCACAACCCGTCCGCAATCGTGGACGGCGACAATTTTGAGAACCTTAACCTTTCCTGTCTCGGTGTCAACTTCAACCTCAGCGAATTGAGCGCCGGCAACACCCGAACCGCTCAAGCCAGGACGCCATTGCCCTCTGGCGCTTATCGGCTCTGTAATCAATTTCGTCGCTTCTTCCCAAGTCAGTCCCTTTTGCGGGTTGTCTTTGACGAAAATTCGTCCGCCTTTAGCGACAAGTTGTTCTGGAGCGACATTGATTTTGGAACCGACGATTTTAAGCAGTTGTTGCAGCGCCTTTTCGGCGGCATCGTAAACTGCCGGGAAAACAGTTGCGGTTGTCACGCTGCCGCCACTTGTGCCTGAGCGTCCCAAGTGGGTGTCTCCGATTTGGACGACGAATTTTTCACTGCGCAAAAACTCTGGTGTCAATCCCAGCGCTTCCGCCGCAGCGGCTCCGACCACTGTCTTCGTGCCGGTGCCGATGTCTTGAGTTCCGAGCAAAACTTCAACTTTCCCATTCGGGTAAATTCTCACTTCCGGTTGCGCACCGGGACCGCCACCTCCTCCCCAAGCGGACGCAGCGCAACCCAAGCCCCTCCTCTTGACACCTGTTTGCGAACCCCAAGGTCGCCATTTCTGCTTCCAACCTATTCGTTCCGCACCGATAAGCCATTGCTTTTGACGAATTTCGTTAGGGTCGTTTTTGAGACGCAACTCAAGTGGGTCCATGTTCAGCGCTCGAGCAAGTTCATCTATGGCGCTTTCAATAGCGAAAACTGACTGGGGCCATCCAGGCGCCCTGAATGGAGCCCCCGGTCCAGCGTTTACGAAGACATCTGTTTGCTCGTCATAGTAATGCTGGAATCGGTAGATTGGTCCAGGTAAACTGAAGCCGCCTCCTGTTCCAGCAGTTCCATAGGCTCTCCTCACGAA
>JANZZQ010000204.1 GCA_026419315.1 Armatimonadota bacterium
CGCTTCATTCCAAGACAATCCACAACCCATCATAACCTGCAATGATTTTATCTTCTTGCAGGATTGGGGCAAGCAATTTATGAGGTGGTGTCCAGTGGGGGGAGAAATGGGTGGCTACGAACTTTCCGTTTTCTTTCAAAATGCCTTCACATAGCAACCTCTCCCTCAACCGCTTCACTTGCTCCAAGTTCATGTGCTCATCAGTAGCTGGAGCGAGCCCAAAAGTTGCATCAGCGACAACCAAGTCCAAAGCGAATTGACGCAAGTAATCAAGGGTTTCGTCGGGCAACCAACCGGTATCGGTTGCATAGAAGATAGAGAAATCGTCTCGCTCCAAGACGAAAAGCAAAGCATCTTCGTCGCGGCAATGCTCCGCCAAAACAGGGTGAACCTTAGTTCGTTCATCCAACTTGACGGGTTCAAAGGGTTTCAACTTTTTCGCCTCTATCAGCAACTCATACTTGCCGCTCACTTCTTTCAAGAAGGCTCGGCATTTATCTGTGACTTTGGCGTTCCCGTAAACTGTCAAGGGTTGAAGTTCGGGCAGCGGGAACATATCTTTGCGAGGGGTTCGGTGCGCCCATTGAACTGACCTGCGAAGGAGCAAAGGGTCGGTGCTGAAGTGGTCGTGGTGCGAGTGGGTCACAAGCAAATGGCGGACTTTGTAAAGTTCAACTTGCGCCTTCAACGCGGAGTGGGGCAAATCGGGAGGACAATCAATTAGGACATCGGGGTAAAGCATCGCGCACGAAAAGTTCCTCCACTCTTTCTCTTCGCTCTCGCGAGCGCGGGCGCAGTAATCGCAACCACACCAAGGTGACGGATACAAGTCAGATGCCCCAGTTCCCAAAAGGACGAATCTCACCATTCATGCCTTTCCCCTTTCCCTTCTCTCGCACCAAATGGAGTGCGGGCGTTATCAATTATGGCGCTGACCGAAAGAATGGCGGACGAATTGCAATTTTGCGAAATTTTCCGCAAAATTTCTTGAATGGTGACGAAAAGATGAGAGGGTTTGTTTTCGCCGCTGCCCTTGTCTTATTCCTTGGCATTTGGAGATTGAGCGGGCAGGAAGCGAGTTCCAAGGTGCCTGTGGAATGGCAAAGTTGGGGCGCCGAAACCGACTGGGAATTGACGGAAATTGCCCAATTGCTTTTGCGGGGCGAACCCAACGCCGAAAAATTCAAGGATGTGTTGGTGCTGCCGCTGAAAGACGCAAATGCCTTTATCAACCCCGACGGTTACCTTATCATCACGGAAGGGTTACTGGAGAGACTGAACGGGAGGGACGAAATCGCATTTGTTATCGCTCACGAGCTGGCTCACTTTGTCAAAGGACATCCCCGAAACTTGGAAACGGACCCAACGCGGCTTGAAAGGATTAGAACTGAGGTTGAACGAGGTTTGGGAACTTCTGTCGTTGGGACGGGACTTCAACTTTTAGTCAACGCTGTGGCAAGTTACTACAACCGAGAGCGGGAGCGGGAAGCGGATGCTGAAGCGATAAGGCTAATGGCAAAAGCAGGCTTTGAGCTCAATGCGGCAAGAAGCGCCCTCAAGAACCTCAGCGATGAAAGGGGATTTTTAAGTTGGTTTCGCTCCCACCCTCTCCTCGCCGAACGGTTAGGAATCGTAAGCGATGCCATTCGTCGGTGGCGAACTTTCGCTTCCCCTCCACCTAAACTCACCCCGCCACCAGACCGGGCAAATGAAGTTTACGTTGAACTGCAAATAGCGCCTTGGTCAGGCACGGAACGGGCACTTTGGCAAGAATTCGCGGAAGAAGTCAAAAGGGGTTTTTGGTCGTCTCTGCTTGAACTGAGCCAACAGATGTCGTGCGATTTCCACCCTGTCAAGCGATGGCAGCGGCATAGGGCGAAAATTTGGCTTTTGCAGGTTGTGCCGGTTACCTGGCAAATATCCTCCTTGACTCCCGCAGGAGATTGGCGCCGCTGGGAAGTAAGGATGAAGTGGAAGCTGCAAAGCGAGAAAGGCGAGGTTTGGGCTGACCGAGAAGAGCGATTCAGCACCACTTTCAGCAAAGACGAGACTTTGAAAAGCGCCGTTTTGAGTTCGGCACCCCTATTCGCCCGACGGTTAGCAAGGTTTGTTATCCAAAGTTGCCCCACAAGCGCTGTCGGTGGGCGAAAAGCACATTGAAGAACCCAGAGAGGGGGTATCGGTAGTGGCTATTTTGGTCAACAAAGACACGAAGGTTTTAGTGCAGGGTATCACCGGAAGGGAAGGTCAGTTCCACACCAAGTTGATGCTTGAGTATGGGACAAAGATTGTAGCAGGGGTGACCCCAGGCAAAGGAGGTCAATCGGTCCACGGAGTTCCTGTCTTTGACAGCGTTCAAGAAGCCGTTGATTCCGTCGGTCCAATTGATGTCTCAATCGTGTTCGTCCCTGCACCTTTCGCCGCCGATGCAGTGTTGGAAGCACTGGAC
>JANZZQ010000205.1 GCA_026419315.1 Armatimonadota bacterium
TTTTGCGACAAGACATTTCTCGCAAACGACAACTTTTTTCGTCTCGTTCCAAACTTGCACCCAATCAGCCATAACGATACCTCATTCAAAAGCCCAAGAATTGAAGCAACCCGCTTTGCCTTGCCCTTAGAAAGAGGGGAACGAATAGGAGCAGGAAAATGACCGGGCAGAAACAGAAAGCGAGTGCGGGCAACATGAGCAACGGTGCTCTTCTTGCTCTTTCCCTTGCTTGTTGGAAGCGTCGTTCGCGAAGTGCTTCTGCTTGAGTTCTCAAAACATTTGCGATTGGGATGCCGAAAAGTTCTGCTTGAGTTAGTGATGCTGCAAGGATGCGAATATCCTCACAATTTGTCCTTTCAGCAATTCCCATTAAAGCCAAATTGCGAGGTCGTCCAATTTGAACTTCCCACAAATAACGCTGAAACTCTTCAGCAAGTGGTCCTGGAAATCGCCTTGAGATTCTGTCAATAGCAGCATCTAAACCCAACCCTGCTTCTACGCATGTTGCCAGCAAATCAACAAAGTCTGAAAGGTGTCGTGTGATAAGCCTGCACCTTTTTCTTATTTGGTGTCCCAGCCAAAAGTCTGGGGCAGTAAAGCCAAAGACTGCGAAGAATAGGATCAAAAACAAGTTGTGCAACAATTGAAGTTTGAAAATAGAACCGAGGTAAGCGCCTACAAGGGGTAGGATTAGCAATCCCAACAACTTCAACCCGAAAATTTCTTCAGGTCGGATTTTCCCTGCCATACCTGCCCTGTGGATGAGTCCTCTTATCCGAGAGCGATAGTATGCGGGAATGAACCTTCCTAAGGTTCTGACAAGATGAACCAGCAGGGAAATGGTCTGACGCCTTGATGAGATTTGCCTTGCAGGTTTCAAGTTCTCCAAATCGGAAAGCCGCTCAAGAGGATTTCTGCGGAACACTTCCTCATCCCTCCAAAGTTTCCAAAACTCGTTTTAACCAAAACCAACCGCCCGCTTCAAGCAGGATAATTACAATCCACGCTTTTAAACCCGTTGGGTTTGTAAACATTGGTGCTGACCAAAGTTCGTCACCTGTGATTATAGAAGCAAAATTTGCAAACGCCAAAACAAGGACAGGCAGTCCGAAGGCAAGGGCGAAGGCGCTGCCACGCGTGAGTGAAGTTTCCGCCCGAATTTCCTGACGTAGCCTAAGTCTATTGCGGACTGTTGAGGCTGCGATGTCAAGGAGTCTCGCCATACTGCCGCCAACTTCTCTCTGGACGAGAACTGCTGTTACAACTAACTCCAACTCTGTGCTTGGAACTCGCTCAACTAAACCTTGCAGCGCTTCTTCTAAAGATGCTCCGAGTGTAGTGGCTCGGCTGACGACGGCGAATTCTTCCCGCAAGGGTGGTAAACCCTCCATAGCGACCAGTTCAATTGCCTGTTGGAATCCCATTCCTGCCCTCAATGAGTTTGCCATTAAAGCGAGCGTATCAGGAATTACGGTCTCCACACGACGAATAAACTGGCGCTGCTTGTAGCGAAGCCAACTTATGAGCATCAAAGGGGAAACCGAAGCGACTGAGAAGGCTATAACAAGCCGCCAAAAGGATGAAATTTCGGGAGCAAAGATAGTTAAAACTATTGCAGTGAAGGAGAAACCAGAAACTGTTAAGAGGAGCAGGATTGCTAAGGTTAAACCTACATCCCAATTCACATGTGCCCGTTTTATTTCCCGCTCCAACCATTGGGCGAAGCGGCGACGGGAAAGGAAGCGGGAGAGTAAAGGGAAGGGTTCTGAGATTTGGGAAGCGAATCTTTGTTCCCACGCTTCATCCAATTCGTCAGGACGCCGTAACCCGGCAGGAAGTCCACCATACAACTTCTCCTCTTCCATCCAAATTTGCCGCAATCGTTCAATCGGGACAGACTTTGTTTCTGCCCACACCCTATAACAACCGAAACAAAACGAAACAAGCCAAATTACCAATGTTATGAGCAACAAAATGTCCAAAAGCATCATGGCATTCAATCCCCCATCTATTGGCTAAAACCAATCTTGCCAAATTAGGCAAAACTTTTGTGACGCTTGTGCATTAACGTTGGAAAATCGTGATTGGCAATCGGATTCCCCTCTCTATGAACCGTTCATAACACTTTGGTCTCAAACCTGTGGGTCTCAACCTACCGCGAATTCTTCCCATCTCATCAAAGCCTTCATGCTCAAAGATAAACAAATCCTGCATCGTTATGACGTCGCCTTCCATCCCTGTGATTTCACTGATTTGCATGACTTTCCGAGAGCCATCTCTCAACCGAGCCATGTGAACGATTATGTCAATTGCGCCTGCGATTTGCTCCCTTATGGCTCTCACTGGCAAATCCATCCCAGCCATCAAGACCATCGTCTCAAGCCGAGATAGCGCCTCACGGGGGTTGTTTGCATGGATTGTGGTCATAGAACCTTCGTGTCC
>JANZZQ010000206.1 GCA_026419315.1 Armatimonadota bacterium
GGGATAGTATTCGCCATACTTGAGGGCGAGTTCTAACTTTTGGAATCTCTTCGCAGTCATGACCATGTGGTTTTCTGGCTCCCAATTCGGGTGACCAAATTCGTCGTGCTCAAGTCCATCAGCCGTGTAAGAACCCAACCGACCAGGGATGGACATTGGGGAAACCCCCGTTTCACTGAGCCAATAACGCTGGTAACTTTTTCCATCCCCACCGTGAATGAGCGGGTCGTAAGTTTCCCGTTCAATCAGGATGAGTTTGTCTACGTCAATTGGCTCAACCGTTTCAGTCCGGTGAGCGAGGGATTGGTCGCTCAGGATTATCACAGGCGATTGACAAAGTTCAGCCAAATTGAAGGCGTGAACGGTCACATAGAAGCAGCCCTGAACCGTGCTCGGAGCCAAGACGACCCTCGGCACATCCCCGTGACCGCCAAACACCGCGTGATACAAGTCACTTTGCTCGCTCTTGGTTGGCATACCTGTGCTTGGACCAGCCCTCTGTATATCGGCTATGACGCAGGGGATTTCTGCCATCGCAGCGTGGCTTATGAATTCCGTCATCAACGACAAGCCAGGTCCTGAGGTCGCTGTCATCGCTTTTGCCCCTGCAAAAGAAGCTCCCAGGACGACTCCGATGGCTGTAATTTCATCTTCAACCTGAAGGGGAGTGCCACCAAAATGGGGCAAGTGCTCCATCATCCACTCCATAATATCGCTTGCTGGAGTGATGGGATAACCGGCAAAAACTTTACAGCCAGCAGCGATTGCGCCGTAGCAGATTGCCTCGTTGCCGGAGAAAATCATCCTGTCACGCATCGGGCGAACTTCAATTCGGTAAGGGTCCCGCTTCTCAACTTTCCTCGCTTCTTCAAAGCCCTCGTTGAGCGCTGCTATGTTTGCACCGACTACTTTTTCACCTCTCCGCCCCCAGTATTCGCGGATGAGCCCCTCGAAAGTTTCCTTAGGCAATCCGAACAAGGCAGAAAACGCACCCAAGATGACCATGTTCTTAGCTAAAGGGTTACGAAGCCTGGTCTTGGCGATTTCGCTGAAAGGAAACCCGTAAGCAACAGCAGTGCCAGGGAAATTTCGTGGCTCAAATTTGCTATCGTGGATAAGCACGCCATAGGGGTTGAAATCTCCCTTGTGGATTTCCCACGCCTCTTCGTCAAAGCAGATTAAAATGTCAACTTCATCACCGTGGGAGTAAATTGGTCGCTCCGAAACCCTTACTTGGATCATCGCTTGTCCGCCTTTAATTTCGGCAGGGTAGGTCCTGAAGGTGAAAACCTCAAGACCACATCTGGCGAGGGCGTGCGCTAAAAACTCACCCGTCCGGATGATCCCGCCCTCCAATGTGTCTCCTCCTACACGAACGACAAATTCGTTAACAGGCACGGTTGTCGCCTCCCAGTTGCCAACTTTCGTGCAATGTCGTCCAAAAAGTTACCTCTGCATCCACAAATCCCGCACATTAACTTTAACGCAGGCCAGACAATTACGGAAACTTTTATGCTCAAGTCTTGAAACTTGACGGGGTAAGGAGGTGAAGCGATCTTCCTGCGTGTGGGTTGTGTGCTATTTCCCCGATTGACCTTGCTGCAGATTGGGCTGCGGAATGGGAACTCAGACTGAACAGGTTTGGGTGAGGGAAGCCGAGGCAAAAGCGCTTCACCTCTCCTTTGACGATACTTTGAAACAAACTCGTGTCGTGCTGTTAGCTTAAGGTGCGTCCAGAGAGCTGAAGCCTTCCGCGCTGATTTGTGCGATTGCTTGCACAGCCTTGTTGCGACACTTAAGGTCGGTGCATACACTATTTTTTTGCGGCTGCTGACCGAAGAGTCGCAAAGCACCAATCTACCAGCCGACAAAATCGTTTGCGAAAATGTTGCCTGATTGTCAACACATTGCTACCTTGCCTTGGCTAATCCGGAGCAAACAGATGGCTTTTGGAAACAGCCCACACCGCCGGGCAAACGGACACAACCGCATTAAGAGGAACGCACCTTTACTTCACAAAACCGGCTAACCGTTTGGTTTGTCTTTAGCCTGACCAGCTTAGAGTTGGAGGTGAGAGGTTGTGCAGCAAGTGATGTCTGTTTTGGTGATGTTGTTAGTCCTCGCTGATCTCGCCTTCGCACAGGATTTTCCCGTTCGCCCATACCTTGACCCGACTCAACTTGATGTCCCTTGGCCAAAACACAGCCACTTGAAGTTGCCTTGGCGGGCTTACCTTGAGACAAGAAGCGGCTACGAGTTTTTGCGAGGCGTCGGCGTCAACTACAATGTTCCCGACCGACACGAACTTGCGATTCGTTTGCTCTCCGAAGCAGGCTTCAAAACTTTTCGCATTGAAATCGGCTGGAGCAATGTCAACTGGGACGAAACGGGTTTGAGGGACGAAGAACGCTGGCGAACGATTTTACTGCTTTGCAA
>JANZZQ010000207.1 GCA_026419315.1 Armatimonadota bacterium
TCTTGAACCATTGAATTCCTTGCCAAGTCGCGAATTGCTTCGGAGCGATTGCGATAGCCTTTGCGCCGAATGTATCTGTCAAATTCCTTCAGCAAACTTTCCTCCATCGCAACCCCGAACCGAACCAACTTTGCCATTCCGATTACCCCCGAACTAACTTTTTGCACACACGCTTTTGCATATTGCGCTTCACACGCTGCGCCTCATAAAATCAACATTGCATCCCCGAAACTGTAAAAACGGTAGCGCAACCTGACTGCTTCCTCATAAGCGGGTCGGAGTTTTTCCATGCCGCCACAAAATGCTGCCACGAGCAAGAGGTTTGATGACTTGGGCAGGTGGAAATTGGTGATGAGCGCGTCCACTGCTTTGAACTGATGCCCGATGGTGATGAAAAGTTCAGTCCAGCCTTCCTTCGCCTCAACTTTGTGGTAATCAACAGCGACAGTTTCAAGGGTCCTAACAGAAGTCGTGCCGACGGCAACGACCTTGTTTCCTCGTTCCCATGCGGAGTTGACAATTTCCGCCGCTTCTTTCGGGACGCGGTAAAACTCATCGCCGATTTTGTGCTGTTCCACAATTTCACTTGTGATAGGCTTGAAAGTTGACCAGCCGACGTGAAGGGTAATTCGCGCAATCTTGACACCTTTGTCCTGAAGCTCGTTAAGCAGTCTCTCGGTGAAGTGAAGCCCAGCGGTCGGAGCGGCAACCGAACCGGGTTCGCGGGCGTAGACGGTTTGATATGGGCTATCGTCGGTCAACTTGGTCTTGATGTAAGGCGGCAATGGAACTTCGCCGATGTGGTCAAGTAGCGCCAGGAGTTCTCCACGATAGCGGTCAAAAATCAACTTGAAAGAACCGTCATGCAACCTTTCTGCCACTTCAGCCACAACTTGGTTTGGCGGCTCACCGAAGACGAATTTCAATCCCGGTTTTGACCTTTTTCCCGGCTTGAGCAAAACCCGCCATGCGCGGGTATCCTCCTCTTCCGGTCTTAGAAGCAAGACTTCAACTTTGCCGCCAGTATCGGGGCGAACTCCCCTCAACCTCGCCCGTATGACTTTCGTGTCGTTTATGACCAAAACATCGCCCGGTTCAAGATAGTCGCCCAATTCGTAAAAGCGACGATGTTCCATCTTACCCGTATCACGGTGCAAAACCAAAAGCCGGGCATGGTCTCGCGGTTCAACCGGCTCCTGCGCGATCAGTTCTTGTGGCAGGTTGTAATCAAGTTCTTCCAAACGCATTCTTCAACTCCCCCTTACCGACGAAGCATGCTTAACAGCCAAAGCAAAATTGTCAACCCCAAACTGAGCAAGATGCTGGTCGTTATCGGGGCGACGAAAGTGAAGTTGTCGCGGCGGATAACTATATCGCCGGGCAAAGGTTTCCAACTTAACCCCATTTTGCCAACCAAAATCAACAAGCCCCCGAAAAGGATGAGCAGAAGACCGAAACCGAGCAAGAGCTTGCCAAACATCTCAACTCCGTTCATTTCCATCACCGTCCTCTATGAATTTTTAGGTAGCGTTGTCAACACTGCAAGTGGCAGCAACAAAAGCGAACGGAGGAGAGCCAAGCTTGAGTCCCCTAAGAAATTCCCCTTGTTTTGATAACCCTTCGCCCTCGAATTTCGCCTCCTTACAAGCTTGCTTTACGAAAACTGCACCTTTGTCAGCTCTGCTTCGGACCGAAACATTTTTCGTTCCATGTTGTCCAAATGGTAGCGCTGCGTAAAACCTGACCTAACCTATCAAACTTTGGCTGAGCCGATGATGCACAAAGACGAATTTGACAAACGACATCAAGTGTGGCACAATATTAGAACTACGCAGGGCTCAGTTTGATGCTTCAAGAGCCTGCACAAAATTCTCTAAGGAGGTGCTTGGAAGTATGAGACGAGCTTTGCGAAGGCGTTCTGCATTCACGCTCATTGAGTTGCTGGTCGTGATAGCGATTATCGCCATTCTGGCGGCGATTCTGTTCCCGGTGTTCAGCCAAGCACGCGAAAAAGCGAGGCAGTCAAACTGTCTCAGCAACTACCGAAATGTCAGCATGGGTGTGTTACAGTATTCTCAAGACTATGATGAACTTTTCCCCAACGGTGAAGACCCTGCTTTCATGGCCCAGGGTTACTTCTATTTCCTGCCCCCTGAACTTGACGGCGATGACCCTTACGACCCTGCTTTCTGGATCAACACCACCTTCCCTTACATCAGAAACGCCCAAGTTCACGCTTGCCCATCAAGCCCACCTTTTGACATCGGTGCCCGAGACTACTTGATGCAGTTCCCAATGAGAGGTAATCCTGAGTATCACTTTGCCTACACTATCAATGTTTGCTTGGGCAACCTTTCTCAGGCGGCAGTTGTTTCTCCTGTTCGCGTCATGATGTTGATTGAGCCTTGGAGCATTTCCTTCATGTGG
>JANZZQ010000208.1 GCA_026419315.1 Armatimonadota bacterium
ATTCATGGGCGGACGAACCTTCCCGACACAATGGCACCTTGAAGCCAGCACGACGACGGAGCGTGAGCGAATTTTCACCTTGACAGTTTTGCGACCTTACCGAAAGGGCGAAAAACTTGAGATAACTTTGGCGGTTGAGCAAAACGAAACCGCTATTTTGCTCAAAGTCCCTTGCGTTGACGGTCGCACCGTCACCATCGCCTTGCGCAAACCCGACGCAAAAATAGCAAGCATTAAAGGACTGAGGTTCACAAACTTCGCAATCGTTGAAGACGGTAAAAAGCGATTGAGAGTTGGCAAAAGCGGAATTTGACGAAAAAGCCGAAAGCCAATGTGGCTTTTGCGAACACAAAGCAGCGTCGGCTTTCAGCCAACGCAAAAACCCAAAGCAGCGAGAAAGTTAGGGTGAAGAAAGAGATGACGGCGAAGGTAGAAAGGAACAAGCGGTTCTTGACAGATTTGTTTTGCGGTGAGTTTCGCGGGCATGCGGTTATCTGTGTCCCCCCTCTCGTGTCAGCAGTTGAAGCGGGCGATTATGCCGTCTCAAAGGAGCCCGTCAGAAAATGGGTTTCCTGGGCGGTGCGAAATTACGAGTTGATGTGCGAATGGCACGAAGCGTTAGACGACGACAGCGTTCCCTACGTCCCCTTGACGACGACAACCGGTCTATTTGCTGCCGCTTTCGGTTGTCCCCTACACGAATTTGCAGGCTCATTGGCTGCTGCCCGCCCAATCATCTATTCGTCGCAAGAGGCTGACAGGTTGCCGATCCCGAGCCTTGACACTCCGCCCATTTCCCGCTTCTTTGAACTTGCTGAGCTCGTCCGCGAAAAAGTTGGACCTGAAGTTCCCATCGGTGTCCCCGACATTCAAAGCCCCTTTGACATCGCAGCGCTCATTTGGAGCAAGGAAAACTTTTACGAGGCTTTGGTTGAATACCCAGATTCGGTTTTGAGGTTGGTTGAAAAGTGCCACATTTTGCTCAAAAACTTTTTGACCGAGTTCAAGAGCCGTTTCGACGAAGTCAACCTTTGTCACTACCCGTTCACATGGGCACCTCCTGAAGCGGGGTGTTGGCTTTCGGAAGACGAAGCCGGTTGCATTTCGGCGCGCATGTTTGAGAAGTTCTGCTTACCTTTCTTGACAGATTTGAGCGAAACATTTGGTGGGTTGTTCGTGCATTGCTGCGCCTATGCTGACCACCAATACGGCAACTTCCTGAAAATCCCGAACCTGAGGGGGTTGAACCGCGACCTCAAGACGACCGATATTCAACTGACCATTGACACTTTTGCTGGTCGGACGGTGCTCATGGTTGCGGGAGCGTCGGAAGCGCAAATTTACCAGTTGCTTGAAATGGCTCAA
Organism: Armatimonadota bacterium; assembly: GCA_026419315.1. GTDB lineage: Bacteria > Armatimonadota > Fervidibacteria > Fervidibacterales > Fervidibacteraceae > Fervidibacter. The sequence goes on from JANZZQ010000208.1 coordinate 1,366, forward strand.
CCCAACTCCCGCTTTCTGTTCAACCTGTCAGCATCCAACCTTGACGAAGCGAAGGCTTTGCTTGAGCGGGTTAAGGAACGGTGCGGTCGGGCGTGAAAGGCATTTTGAGGTTGAGGCTCATGCCGAACCGAGGAATTTGATTTTAGCGAGGTGGTAAACGGTGAAGGTATTGGGAATCATGGGAAGTTCGCGAAGGGATGGGAACACGAACGATTTGCTTGATGTCGCTCTGAAGGGTGCCGCCGATGCGGGCGCTCAAGTTGAGAAAATCGTCTTGGCAGATTACCGAATCAACCACATCGCCGATTGCAAGGTTTGTCGCCAACGAGGCAAATGCGTAAACGAAGACGATTTGCCAACTGTCATTGACAAACTCCTTGAAGCCGATGTCCACATTTGGGCTTCGCCCGTTTACTGGTATACCGTCAGCGGTTTGGTCAAAGTTTTGCTTGACAGGTTTTTCTGCTACATCGCTTGGCATCCTGAGGTTAGGTTTTCCGAGCGGATGAAAGGCAAAGGGGCAGCAGTTATTGCCGTTCAGGAGGAGCAAGACCCCGACCGGGCACGCCACCTTCTCGGTTGCTTTCAATGGTCTTTTGAGTTTTTGGAGCAGGAATTTCTCGGCTTCGTGCTCGGTCCGGGAGGAAGCCGCGGGACCGCCTTGAAGGACGAAGAAACTGTCAAGAGGGCGTATGAGTTGGGGAGAAAGGCTGCCGATTTTGCCCGTTCACGGAAATGAACGAGCGTAAAACTCAATTTCGGCAAAATTTCTGCAGCGGAATTTGAATGGCTTTAGCACTTTGGAAACCTTATGCGCTCATGCAACGAAAAATTCATGCTGTGAACTTTAGCCCGTAGTCGTTGTGAAGTTTGAACGCGGAACTTAGTCGGCGAAAATTCCCCGAAGACATGCTACTGGCATGCCACAATCCAAATTTTTCGGATCGGTAGGACATTGTCTTCCAAAATCGCCGAATGAATTCGGCGCTTGCAAATTCGTCATCAGCCACTGGCTAAAGC
>JANZZQ010000209.1 GCA_026419315.1 Armatimonadota bacterium
CTCTTTGACGCTTTTGAGTTTCCAGTTGCAAAAGAGTCAACTGCCTCATTTCAACCAAATTCCGTCACCACTCCTTCAGACTCACAAAACTTGAAGTCAGCATAGGCTTTCAATCAAACAGAAGCCTGACCTTTCAATTTTGACAGAAGCCTAACCTTGACAATCCCTCTCCCGACCGTTTCGTCGCCGCCAATTTGCAAGCGGTCAAGGTAAGGTTGGTTGTCTTTTGATGTCGCTAAATCGTTGAGCAACTCCAACACCTTTTGTGCTGAAGGCTCGTCATTTTCCTTAAGTTCGCTTGGAATTTTGTTTTTGTCGCCCAAAGGCTTGCTGACGAAAATCGGCGCATAAAACAAAGTCTCGCTGGGCAGATGCTCCTCGGTCCAAAGCGCACCTGGGGCGACGGTTTTCTTCTCTTGGTCAATCCGAATTCTGGTGATAACTTCTGTAGCCATTTGCGTGAAATCCCTGAAGGCATCATCGGGCAAGATGACAAAGCGCTTGGGAAGCCATTCCTTCCATTGCTGGTATTCGTTACTTTTCGGTAGCGCATTACCTCGCAGCCACTCCGCAATCGCTTTCGCATCCTGACTTGTCGTTGCGCTGAAAGCGAACTCCTCAAGCACAACAGTGGCGTTGGCTACAACTTCCGTTTCACTTGCAACAAGCGCTTGGTTGCTGTTTGAGGGCAATTGCGGGACTTGCCAATCAACATTTATGCCTGTAGCCGTTGCTTCACGCTTGAACCGTTCAAGCACCAACGGACAAGTTGTCCATGCGAAAACTCCAACGAGTGAGCGGACAGGGAAAAGCAGGAGGCGGGCATCGTGTGGGCTAACGCAACCTGCATGTTCATGCGCTCGTTGGGTTTCTGGACCGAAAAGTGCTTCTGCGATTTGCTTGCCCTTCAAGCGTTCAACTTCCGCCCTCAACACACCTTTCAAACTTGACGCTTGAATGATGGGCAAATTGGTGATTCGTTCTCGTTGAATGGGCAGGTCAACGATGCTCAGGCTTGAACCGCTGCCTGCGTGGACGGGTGTTTCGCAATAAAGGAACAACATCGCTGCCTTTTCAAACATTGCTGACACCTCCTGACTTTGGCTGAATAAACTGGCTTTGTTTGTCCTCGCCTTGCGTCATTTGCTACTGTCAGCGCCAGAGTTCAAACCCTCTTCCTTCACTCTTTGGCTTAGCCAAGAAAGGACTTCCTTCCCGAAAGAGCGAAACACTTGTGGCGCTTTTTTCAGGACATTGGCTACCTCGTTAAGGTCAACCTCCATATATTCGTGCACGAGCACATTGCGAAACCCACCTGCACCTCTTAACTGCTGGTAGAGACTTTGCGAGATCACCCCCACCGAACAAAGTTCCGTTAACAGACCTTCGTATGTTTCCACAGTGCGCTGAAAAACATTTGTCAAGATGTGGTCGGCGATGTGGAAAATCACCGTTAAGCCTGAGAGCAAGCCGTGTTCAACTGTCCAACGAAGGCTCAAATTTGTAGCCATCGCATCCGCAGTTATGCCTTGATACTTTTCAAGTTCCTGCGCAATCCTTTCCAATTCCGAAACAGCGTGAATTACAAACTCTTTCCGCAAACCCATTTGGTTCTCCTCCCGAAGAAACCCGAAGATGCGGAGCCGCTCTTCACGCCACTGCCCGTTTTTGCCCGCTTCAAACCGAAAGCGTTCCAATTGGGAGCGAGCATAAATGCATTTGCCTGAGGCGAAAATTTCCTGGAGCAAGTAAGATGGAGCAAACCTCATGTCAACTAAGTCAATCCTGTCGGTTTTTAACGCCAAAGAAATATCAGCGTAAAGTGCCGTGTAGGAAAAACCCTCACCGGGCAAGACGGCAAAGTCAATGTCTTCGCTTTTTTCCGGCAACCGAACCGATGAGCCAAAAAGGTAGGCAAGTCTGACAGGATGCCGCTTCAAAATTTCGGTGAGGCTCTCCAGCCTTTCCGAAATGTCTTCAGGCAACGGAGGCAAGTGAGCGTATTTCGCCTTGATGCTCATCTTGAACACTCCCTCAATTTCCCCGAAACGAAAATTTCGCTGAAACTTAAGCGTCAAAGCCAGCAATGCAGGCAGGTTTAACCCAAACCCACATTCAATTGCTCAGTCAGTTTACCAGATGCCGACCAAAACTTTGCCCAAGCCGATGTTTGCCCATGCGTTTGTGTTCCCATTCGCCTCACGAACACTTTTTGGCGTTTCGGTGAAGGCGAAGTCTTCGGGGAGTTGAATTGGTTCGTCGGATTCAAAGAAGTAAACTGAGCCTGCAGGGACGAAGTTGCGGATGGGTTTTGGTCTTTCCTTTGCTACATCAAACCCGCCGAATTTGTTTGGTCGTGTAAGCGC
>JANZZQ010000210.1 GCA_026419315.1 Armatimonadota bacterium
CTAAGAGGACGGAACAATTGGCGAGGTTCAGGCAAATGAGCGATGCTGAGTTGGTTCAAGAGCTTGAAAACGTATACCGTGAGCTTTTCAACATCAACCAGCAAAAAGCCATAGGGAAAGGCGTCGTTGAACGCCCCCACAGGATTCGCGAACTCAAGAAAACCATCGCTCGAATTAAAACTCTATTGCGGGAGCGTGAACTTTTGCGTGCTGGATACTAAAGCGCATGAACCCTTTGCCCGAACTTTTGCTGACATGAATACAAGTCCGCACTCAAATTGAGGTGACGAGCATGAGCCAATCTAGGGGCAAGCGAAAAGTTTTCGTGGGAGTTGTTGTGAGCGACAAAATGGACAAAACGGTCGTTGTCGCTGTTGACCGTCTTGTCCGACATCCGCTTTACAAAAAGGTTGTCCGCAAAACCAGCAAATTCTACGCCCATGACGAATCCAATGAATGCCGTGTCGGCGACATCGTTGAAATCATGGAAACCCGACCGCTCTCTAAGCTGAAGAGGTGGAGGGTTGTCAGGATTGTCCAACGGGCTAAAGTCCCGTTGACCGTTGCCCGCGAGGAGGTCGCTGAGGAAACCGAGGAGCAACTGTTGGAAGAGGTTCTCACCGCGGGCGCAAAAACACCTGAACAGCCAGAACAGGAAAACCAGGAAACTGAAGGGCAGAAAACTTCAAGCGAGCAAGGGGATGGGTCTGAAAGCTAAGCTTTTCGGCGCCTAAGGCAAAGCGATACCGCTTGAGTTTTCACCGATGTCCCTGACTTGACAGTGTGGTGGAGAACTGCGAATCAAGGAGGCGAGTGAAAATGATGGCGATGACGCCAACTCAAATCCGAAATGTGGCATTGCTTGGAGGTCCTGGTGCAGGCAAGACAAGTTTGGCTGACACTTTCCTTTGGATAGCGGGGGCTGTCTCACGAAAAGGTTCCGTTGACCAAGGCAACAGCGTTTTTGACCATGAGGAAGAAGCCAAAAACCGACATCACAGCGTCAGCTTATCTCTCGGCCATTGCACTTGGAACAACCACTGGATCAACATTGTGGACACACCCGGTTTGCTTGACTTCTTCGGCGACGCCTACGCCGCAGTGAGGGTAGTTGAAGGTGCGATTTTGGTCATTGATGCCACTGTGGGTGTGGATGCTCAAGTTGAACGGAGTTTCAGGTTAATCCAACGCCACAACTTACCTTGCATCGCTTTCGTCAACAAAGTCGAAGATGAAAGGGCAAGTTTCGAGAAAGTGATGAGCGAGATAGAGTCAAACTTGCAAGTCCGCCCCATTCCTCTTTGGGTTCCCAACCAAACGAGCAAAGCGAGCGCAGTCGTTAACGTCCTCAACGGAACCGTGGATGATGGCGAACAGATCAGACCTGGCGAAGCCGTTGAGGATGAGTTGAAAGAGAGAATTGTGGAAGCGGTCGCTGAGACGAATGACGAGTTGTTGGAAAAGTATTTATCCGAGGGCAGCCTCTCCGACGAGGAGGTAGCGGCTGGTCTCAAGCAAATTGTCATGCCTGGTTCTCAAAACCTTTTGGTCTTTTCCGGTTCCGCAAACAAAAACATGGGCGTTCGCGCTCTGCTTGACGCTATTGTGAACCTTTTCCCTTCGCCGTTGGAAATAACTGTCCCAATCCTAACCGATGGTAAGGAAGGGAGTTTGAAGCCCGACACTGACGGTGGTGGGGTTGCGTTCGTTTTCAAATTGTTTGCTGACCCGTATGTAGGACGAGTGAGCGTCTTCAGGGTCTTTTCGGGAACTATCAAGAGCGATTCAACGGTCGTCAACGCTACAACGGGACGCAAGGAGCGAATCGGGCAGCTATTGGTGGCTCAAGGGAAGAATTACGAGCCGATCGGAGAAGCGCCGACGGGGGCAATTGCGTTGGTCGGTAAACTTGAAAGCACGCGCATCGGTCACACCCTTTGCTCCGAAGGGACAAACGTTCAAATACCGCCGATCGAGTTCCCGCGGGGCTACATGGAGTTGGCAGTTTACCCCAAGACTCAAGGTGACGAAGAGAAGATTTTGTCAAGCATACAAAGGCTTGCTGAAGAGGATGGGGTTTTTCGCTGGTATCGGCATCAGGAAACTGGCGAGACAATCATCGTCGGTATGGGTGACCAACACCTTGAAGTCATCGTTGAGAAGATGAAACGCAAGTTTGGTGCCGAGGTTTTGACCAAGTTGCCCAAAATCCCTTACAAGGAAACTATCCGAAAGCCAGGCGAAGGTGAGGGGCGATACATCAAACAAACGGGCGGGCGCGGTCAATACGGCGTTGCTAGGATTCGCATTGAGCCACTTGAGCGCGGCGCCGGTTTCGAGTTTGTCAATC
>JANZZQ010000211.1 GCA_026419315.1 Armatimonadota bacterium
TCCCCATCAGGATGACCGTTATGACCGCTAAGGGGATGGGAAATTTTGCAAACACAATCAAGTAGGCAACAACCACACCGCTGAGTGCCACCAAAGATCCGGGGGAAAGGTCAATCCCTGCTGTCAAAATGACCAAGGTCTCTCCTATGCCCATGATTCCGAAAAGGGCAGCCTCACGGGCAATGACCTGCAAGTTGTAAGCGTTCAGAAATTTTGGGTCTCGCCAAGCGGATACCACGACGAGCAGAATTACCGCTGCAAGCAAAGTCGCTTCTTGAAAGGACCACTTCCACTTCTTCACTTTCCCTCACCCTTCTGAAAGTTTTTGCGCCAAAATTTTTTGCAACCGAGAGGGCAAACGGGTTTCCCGTTCGGTGACCGCGGCTTGCAATAGCGTTAATAAACTTGTAACGCCAACTTCTCTTCGGGGAAAGGTGAAGGGTGAGATGGCAGAACTGGACGATTGGCGGAAGCGAATTGACGAAATTGACGAGCAAATCCTTCGGTTGCTCATCGAGCGAGCGAAATTGGCCCGGCAAATTGCCTTCATCAAGCGACAAAACGATTTACCCCTTTATCACCCAGAGCGGGAGGGCGCAATTTTCGCCAGATTGAAGTCAATACCTCATGACCCTTTGCCCGACCAAGCCATCAAATCTATCTTCCGAGAAATCCTCTCCGCTTGCAGAGCCATTATGCGTCCGCCCAGAGTCGCTTTCCTTGGACCTTTGCACTCTTTCTCACACCTCGCTTGCGAGGAACATTTCGGCTCATTCGTTGAGCCCTTGCCCCAAAAAACGATTCACGATGTCTTCCGCGAAACTGAACGCGGCAACGCTGATTTTGGGATCGTGCCAGCAGAAAATGTCGCCGAAGGGCCCGTGGGTGACACCCTTGATGCTTTGCTTCAGACGCCGCTCAAAATCGTTGCAGAGATTTTGCTTGAAGTCAACCACTGCTTGCTCTCAAAGTCAAACTCTTTACCGGAAATCCGAAGAGTTTACTCTCGCGAAATTGCCCTCGCCCAATGCAAGCATTGGTTAAGTTCAAATCTCCCCCATGCAGAACTCATCCCCGTCTCCAGCACTGCTGAAGGCGCGGAAAAGGCATCAAAGGAACCCGATGCCGCAGCGATAGGCCCAAAGAGAGCCGCCGACGCCTACGGACTTAAAGTTCTTGCCGAGAGGATTCAAGACGTGTCTTTCAACTTGACAAGATTTTGGGTTTTGGGCAAACGATTGGCTGCTCCTTCCGGTGTTGACAAAACCACAATCGCTTTCTCCGTTCCCCACAGGCCGGGAACCTTGTATCACGCTTTGAGCGCTTTTGCTCGTCATAACATCAACTTGACAATGATCGCTTCACGACCGGCCAGACATGCCCCTTGGGAGTATGTCTTTTTCGCCGATTTTCAAGGACACATTCAAGACGAACCCGTCCAAGCGGCTTTGAGTGAGTTGGGCAAGGAGTGCTTGTTCCTGAGAGTGCTCGGTTCATACCCAGAAGCGGTTGAGGTTTTGTAGAGAACTTCCCTGGAAAACTGGGAAAAAACCTGACAAGAAACTGTCGGCAGATTTCGCTATAATATCAGACCAAACCAAAAAGCCCCGCTTTTGGGGAGGAAGAAATTGCCAAGGAGGTGTTGGGGGTTGCCTGAGTTCAATCCATGGCAAATGGCGTTGCAGCAATTTCACCAAGCGGCTGATGTCATTAATTTGGATGACACGATGCGCGACGTCTTGAGCCACTGTCAACGCGAGTTAATTGTGAATTTCCCCGTGCGGATGGATGATGGAAGCATCAGAGTTTTCACGGGTTACCGCGTCCAACACAACGATGCGAGGGGTCCGGCAAAAGGTGGCATTCGTTACTCACCTGATGTCACACTGGACGAAGTCCGAGCTTTGGCGATGTGGATGACTTGGAAAACCGCCGTTGTCAACATCCCCTTCGGTGGCGCTAAAGGCGGCGTGGCAGTTGATGTCGACGAACTCAGCCTTCGCGAACTTGAGAACCTGACAAGGCGATTTGCCACCGAAATTGCCGTCATTATAGGACCTCGCCGCGACATCCCAGCCCCAGATGTGGACACTGACGCTCAAGTAATGGCGTGGATTCTTGACACTTATTCAATGCACGCTGGTGAGTGGGCAGGTGCTGTTGTGACAGGGAAACCCGTTGAACTTGGTGGTTGTCCCGTTCGCGAGATTGCCACATCCCTGGGGTGCCTCTACACGACCCGACGACTCTGCCAGAAACTTGGCATCTCTTTGAAAGGCGCAAGGGTTTCAATTCAAGGATTCGGTAACGCTGGACT
>JANZZQ010000021.1 GCA_026419315.1 Armatimonadota bacterium
GAATAAATCCTCCTAGCCATGGGAATCCGCGTATTTTCAAGGCGAGGCCTCGGGGAGTACGTGGAGAATACGTTGCATCAGAAAAATACTTAAGGATTCTCAGCGGTCATGAAAGCGGTTTGCTCGGTGAAGTTTGGTTGATGGAACTAAATGTCGGGCGTTACGGTCCAACCGGGCGATGGCGAGCCGAGCGTGAGGCGATGGGCTCTTTGTTGCACGATTGGGGAGTCCACCTCGTTGACCAAGTTTTGCTCCTTATGGGCAAACCGAAGCAAGTTGTGGCGTGGCGAAACTTCAGGGTTTGGCAATTGAGCGTTGAAAGTTTCATCAGAACCGATTTTGATTACGGTGACGGTCGCATAGCCACGATTGAAGTCAACAACCTCCGTCGCGCTGAAAGACCGAGATGGTATGTCCTCGGCGACAAAGGCGGATTGATAAAGTTCGGGCTTGACCCGCAAGAGGACGCACTCCGTCAAGGAGACATAACAAAGGCTCGCGAAGCGCCGGAGCATAGGGCGAAAGTTTGGACGGAGTTAGACGGTCAAAGCGTTGAAATGACCCTTGAGAGCGTTCGCGGCGATTGGCGCGAATACTACCGAAACATATCTGCGGTCTTGAATGAAGGCGCGGAACTCGCTGTCAAGCCCGAAGAAGCTCGCGAGGCTGTCCGATTGGTTGAACTGTCATTGAGGTCAGCCGAGACCTTGCAAACTGTCAAGGTTGACTAATTCAGTTGCGGAACGAATTTTCTAAGCCACACGAACTAAACGATAGGGGGGACTTTGGATGAAGCGAAGAAGTAGCTTTAAACCGGCACCAACACGGCGTGTTAGGGTTCTCAGGCTGCCAATCGTTACTGTGGCTTTGTTCCTACTCTTTGCTGTTGCATCTCGGTGTCAATTAATCCGTCAGCCAAAAGCCCCGAAGACAGGATTGAAAGTTGTCAAGGTTGTGGATGGGGACACTGTTATCCTGTCAAACGGGCAGACTGTCAGATACATCGGCATTGATACCCCGGAACAGGGGCAACCTTTTTACGAGGCGGCGAAAAACTTCAACCGCAAACTGGTGCAGGGTAAGACAGTTGAGTTGGAGTTTGATGTTGAGCGCTATGACCACTATGGGCGCATGCTTGCTTATGTCTTCGTGAGGGACAAAAGCGGGCGACGAATTTTCGTCAACGCCGAAATGGTTCGCAACGGCTTTGCACGAATTTACACGAGACCGCCAAATGTCAAGTACGCGGATTTGCTTGTGAGACTTCAGGAGGAAGCGCGAACGAACAAGCGCGGTTTGTGGTCAGTTTACAAGCCCACTCGTTCGCCCGTAGTGGGCAACAAGAGAACGATGGTCTTTCACAGAATGAGTTGTCCTTCAGTTTGGAAAATCAGCCCTCAAAATCGCATCAGGTTTCCCAGCGCGGAAGCGGCATTGGAACAGGGGTTTAGCCCTTGCCGGGAATGTCAACCTTGAGGTGAGCAGCATTGCGCGCCGAAAACTTGGACGAGGAGATTTTGGCATTCATGGGAAAAAGCGGAGCGGGCGAGGATGAGTTTAACGAATTAGCGCTGAAAATCTTCGCCTACCAATTCGAGCGAAACGAACCCTACAGAAACCTCTGCCTTAAGAGGGGCAAAACTCCCGAAGCAGTTTCGCATTGGTCGGAAATTCCGCCCGTCCCCACTCAAGCTTTCAAACTCTTGAATTTGGCTTGTGAACCGGTAGAGCGGGCGGAGGCTTTGTTTTTGTCAAGTGGGACAACACAGGGTGATCAGAAGCGCAGCCGGCATTTCATTTTCAACTTGAGGCTTTACGAAACCTCTGTGCTCCTTTGGTTTGAACCTCACTTTTTGCCGGAACGGAAACCGATGCCCATCGCAATTTTGTTTCCGCCGCCGTCCGAACTACCCAATTCGTCCCTCGGGCACATGTTGGCGACAATCGAAGCCAAATGGGGAACGAAAAAGAATGAGACGAACTTGTCAAGCGATTGGTTCATTCGTGGTGGGAAACTGTTGGCGGACAAGTTAGCAGACTGGCTTAGGCGCGCTGAAGCGCAGGACCAACCAGTCATGTTGCTCGGCACCTCGTTTTCGTTTGTGCATTTTTTGGATTGGTGCATCTCCGAAAACCTGAATTTCCGACTGCCTCAAGGGAGCAGGTTGATGGACACAGGCGGCTTCAAAGGCCGTTCGCGGGAAGTTCCCCGCAGCGAACTTTATCGGATGTATGAGCGGGTTCTCGGAATCCCATCCGAACGGTGCATCAACGAATACGGAATGGCTGAGCTTTCCTCGCAGTTTTATGACGGCGTTGTTGGACACCCGTATTTTGCCTCGCAAGACCGCTCAAGGCGGTTGCACAAACCTCCACATTGGGTGAAAACAAGGGTGCTCAACCTGGAAACTTTGGAAGAAGCCAGCGAAGGAGAGATCGGCGTGCTCTGCCATTACGACCTCGCCAACCGCGGCTCGGTGATGGCTGTCTTGACGGAAGATTTGGGAGTTAAGGGTGACGGCGGTTTCGTGCTACTTGGACGAGCGAAGGGGAGCGAGTTGAGGGGTTGTTCGGTTTTAGTGGACGAGTTACTTTCAACATAGTTGACAAAGTGCATGAGTTCTGTCATGACAACAAAAAACCCGCCGCCTTTCGGCGGCGGGCCGGGAGGGGCGGCGAGGCGGGGAGGGAGGCGTTGCTCTATCGGGTGGGCGATGCGGCGAGAGGTGAAGGGGCAGGCGTCAACCTTCCACCCTCACCTCTATCCGCTTTGCCCGCTTCGGTTCCACTTTAGGCAACCTGACTGTCAAGACACCATCGCGGTAAGTTGCCTCTGCTTTCTCAATGTCCACTGGCACATTCAGGACGAAACTTCGTTCAAATTCGCCGTAATGTCGTTCCAGCAAGTGGTAAGTTGCGTTTTCAGCTTCCTCCGGTCGCTCCCTCTTGCCTTTCAAGGTCAATCTTTCGTCGGTCAGTTCAATTTGGATGTTTTCCCGCTGAATTCCCGGCAACTCGGCTTGCACGACAACTTCCGTTGGCGTCTCGTAAATGTCCACTGCAGGAGACCAACCGCGAGTTACCGGCGCACGCTCCTCGCCGAAAAATTCACGGAGTAACCTGTCAACTTCGCGACGAAAGGCTTCAAGTTCGGCAAAAGGTGACCAACGGCGCACTTGAGCCATCTTCTTTCACCTCCTTTAGACAATGTGTTGCACCAAAGGTTACGACCTGATTTCGAATCATTTGCCTCAAAATCCGGCATTTATGCCGAAAAAAGCGCCAATTTTGCAAACCAGGCAATCAAGTTTCCCCCTAACTGAAAAGGAAGGGGCTGGCAGTTTTTTGCCAGCCCCTTTCAAGCTTCAGGCGGCTTTCACCTCAATGCGGCGGGGTTTGCTCCCCTCACTTTTGGGCAGGCGCACCTCCAAGATGCCATCCTTGTAAGATGCTTCAACAGCATCAACCTTGACGTCAGTTGGGATGCGAAGCGACCTGACAAACTCACCGTAGGAGCGCTCAACGAAGTGGATCGTTTCATCTTTGCGCTCCTCGCTCCGCTCCCGTTTGCCCTTGATGGTCAGGATGTCATCTTGGAGGGTCACCTCAATGTCCTCGGTTTTCACACCCGGCAATTCAACTCGGACGATGTATGCATCGGAGGTTTCTGAAACCTCCATCGCAGGAATCCACCGCTCGCGCCACCAGTCCAAGCCCCAAAAGTCGCGTTCCCAATCTCGGAAGAACCGAGCCAACATTCGGTCAAACACCCGGTCAAATCGGTCAAACCAGCGCTCAAATTCGGTAATTGGATGCCAGCGTGCCAGCTTTGCCATCTTCGCTCACCTCCTTGGAGAGGTTTGTTTTCGTTTTCCGTCGCAACGCCATTGATATTATACCACGCAACGATACCGTGTAAACCCCACGCGCGTTAAAATCATGGGCAATTTTGCGTTTTTTGCCGGCAATTTTTCGGATTTTTGAGCATTCGGTCCGAAGGACTCAATTGGCAAATTCAGTTGAGTGCATTATTATCAACAAAATGACGCTCTGGTAGCTTGGGATGCGATGCCCATTCTGGTGCTTTTTCAAGGAGCAAAGGGCAGACGAGTGGCTGTTGTTGTGGGTTGGGTCGAACGCTGCCTTTCATAAGCATCGGGCGTATGCAATAATTTGGGATTGGTGACTGCTATGCATCTGCGATTGTGGCAATGGATTGCCCTTGGAGTCGGCGCAGTTGTTTTGCTCTTGGCAACGCTTTTGATTGCCAGCAAGGGGAAGAAAGTTGAGGTTGAAGGAGCGGATTTGCCAGAAGAAGGTCCACCCGGTGACCGCGAGATGAGCTTTTGGGAACATTTGGCTGAACTTAGGTCGCGGTTGCTTTGGGCGATCTTCTTTTGGGCAGCGGGAAGCGTTATTGCGTGGACTTACTACGACGAGATTTTCAGGTTATTAGTTATGCCCATTGAACCGGCGCTCCGGAAATACGAGATACCAATCACCTTGCAGTCAATTTTTGAGCCGTTGATGTTGAAGTTGCAAATCAGCATCGCTGCGGGTTTAGTTATTGCCTTTCCTGGCATCCTTTACGAGGTGATGGCTTTTATCTGGCCGGCTCTTTACCCGCATGAGAAGCGGTTCGCTTTGAAACTCCTCCCGGCCTCACTTTTGCTTTTCAGCGCAGGCATTTTCCTCGCCTACAAACTTATCCCCGTGATGGCACTTTTTATGTTGCAGATAGGGCTTCCGAAAATGGATAACCCTGGTGTGAAAGTTCAAGTGCTAAATTTCGCCCGCCAATATCTTTGGTCAGTAGCAAAAATCGCTGCTGCTTGTGGGGTAGTTTTTCAAATGCCTTTGGTCATGATGTTCCTGGGAAAGTTAGGCGTGGTAACCGCGAAGGGGCTGTGGCGCTATTGGCGGCATGCTGTAGTTGCCATCTTTACCCTCTCCGCCATCATAACACCCACAATAGACCCTGTCAACATGACTTTGCTTGCGGGACCGATCGTTGCTCTTTATTTCCTCAGTGTTTTGCTCGTCTACTTAATCGAACCGAAGGAGCAGTCAAAAACCTGAAGAAATGGTGCTCGTGGGCATTCCGTGTCCACATCGTCAGAGATTTCGCTCTGTGGGCTTTAGCCTGTAGTCACCGGCACACTTTTCGGGCATTGGCTTTGGGCGAAATCTCTCGGGCGTAATTTTGGCGTGCTGTGATCAAAAAATTTTCGGCTCGGCGGGAGCCGAGCCCCTTCCAAAACCCATAAGCCAATTCGGTGCTCAAAAATTCCAAACTAACAGAATGTCAACGAAGCTTCGGTAAGAGCTCCGCAAGGTCGCCGTAGGTCAATCCTCCGTTTCCGAGGTCGTATCTTGCTTTTCTTGCTTCTTCGGTTGCGAACCTCGCCCGTAGTCGGTCACATGCCACCCGCTGCCTTTGAAAATGATTGGCACGGGTCTAAAGAGTTTCCGTGCGAGTTGACCACATTTATCGCATCTGACTTCAGGTCGCTCATCTACGCCGTGAAAGACTTCAAAGGTATGGCCGCAAGCGTCACAGTGATAATCGTAAACTGGCATCGCACAGATCACCTCCGTGAGTTTCTAAATTAGGTTAGTTTGCCGAAGGCAAAATTATGGCGCAGCGATCAAGGCAACGCAGAGGTCAATTGGTTCCTACAGATTACGCCTCCCCCTCAGTGCCCTATCCACTTCCCGCTTCATTTCCCGTTCCATTATTTCCCGTCGCCTATCCACCTTCCGTTTTCCCTTAGCCAGTCCCAGTTCAACCTTTGCGTAGCCTCTTTCGTTGAAGTAAACCCTGAGCGGAATAAGGGTCAAACCTCGCTGCTGGGTTAACCCCATTAACTTGTCAATTTCCCGCCTATGCATTAGCAACTTGCGGGGTTGGCGAGGGTCATAATTGCGCTGCAAAACAGGGTCATAAGGGGCGATGTGCATGTTGTAGAGCCAAAGTTCACCTTTGTTGACGCGAGCGTATGCTTCCGAAAGTGAAACCTTGCCTTGACGAACCGATTTGACTTCTGGACCGGTCAGAACTATGCCTGCTTCATAGGTCTCCAAGATGTCGTAATCGTGGCGGGCTTTGCGGTTAACGGCAACTGTTCGTTCTGGCATTTTGCATCACTTCATCGGTGAAGGGACTGGTTGTGCTGCGGAGCGGATTCGCCTTGCAGACCTCTTTGAAGTCACAACAGTAAAACCTTTCGATTGGGCAATTTCCTGCAAAGTTCTTGCCGCCTTCTGAGCCGCGCTACTGACTTCCGGAATATTGGCGCTTGCAACCCTTTTGAGTGTGTCAATTGCTCTCGGGTCACCGAGTTCTTCAAGAGCCCTGATGATTTGCAATGCTGCTTGTGGATGAGGGTCAAAAACCGCTTGTATAAGCGGCATCACCGCTTTGGGGTTCTTCAACTTCGCCAATCCCAAAGCGGCGTGGTATCTGACGCTCCATTCCGGGTCTTTAAGCGCCTCGCACAAACTGTCCAAAATGTCCTCCCCACCAAGTTGACTCAACCCTTGAACCGCTGTAAGGCGAATCAGCCAGTCTGGGTCACGAAGGGCTTTCTTGAGATACGGCTTCGCCATATGCTTGCCGACTTGAACCAGTGCTTTCAAAGCTTGAAACCTAACCTCTTGGTCGGGGTCATTCAAAAGTTTGCAAAGCGGCTCAAATAAGGACTTATCTGGAAAACGAGCAATTGCTTGTATTGCTGACTGCCGGACAAGTGGGTCCGGGTCTTTCAACGCTTTCACCAACTCCCTCAATGCCCTTCTGTCACCCATTGAACCAAGAACTTCTGCTGCGACCTGCCTGACCGTTTGATTAGGGTGCTTAAGCGATTTCACCAACTGAGGCACAGACTCTTTCCCAATGGACATCAAGGCGTCTCTCACTAACCGCCTCAATTCAGCACCGTCGCGAGCCAGAATGTCAAGAAGGAAAGGAATTGCCTTTGGGTCCTTCAACTTCCCGAGAGCTTCAATTGCGGTTCTGGAAAAGTCAGCACCGCCATGCTTAACCAGTTCTGTCAGGAGTTTGAAGGCTTTGCGGCTTCCGATCTCGCCCAACGCTTCAACGATGAGGCGCTGGAGTTCTGGGGCTTCTTGAGTGAACCTTTCAAGTAAGGCTGGAGCCGCTTCCTTTGCCCCAATCCTACCTAAAATTTGAATAACCCAACGCCTCATGGCAAGTTCTTCGTGATTAACCTGCTCAAGCAAGACAGGAACGGCAGGCTTCCCTATCTTCACCAATGCCTCCGCCGCCGCTCGTTGAACCGTCAGACTGGAGTCCGAAAGAGTGGCAACGAGAACGGGAACTGCCTTTTCCGCCCGCAATTCCCCAAGAGCCATCGCCGAAACAAGGCGGACAAGGTAATGCGGGCTTTTCTCAAGTGCCTCAATCAACAAAGGGATAACTTGTTTGGCAGGTAAAGCGAGGATTTGTTGCAGGCTTTCTTCCGGAGTCGCCTCCGAGCGCCCTTCCAGTCGCTTTAAAATCCTCTGAAGTTGCTGCCTCACTCTGGTCATTGCTGTCGCCTTCTTTGCCATAGTTTCACTATTCGGATGTCATGGTGGCAACTTTTGTCGCCCTAAATTATAACGCTTTTTGTGCCAAAAGTCAAGAGGTGGTGGCATTTGCCTGACGATAAACTATATAGGCTTGAACGATTACGACAAGAAGAAGGGCAAAAATTAACCCCAAAAGTGCGAGGTCGAACCAGGGAGGCAAAAAAGGCGTAATCAAGAACAGCGCACCTATCACCATAAACCCATAACCAGCCGTTTTATTCACAGTGCGCCAAGCGATCTCGTTTACAAGCGTCCAAGGAAGCCTCACTCCTGCAACCCAGTTTCGCTTTAATTTCGGTAAAATGTTGCCAATGTAGATGAATAAAACTCCAATGGCAGGAAACATAACAGGTCTAGGGTTACTAAGCCATCCGAGACCGACTGCCAAAATCGATGAGTGGACAGCGACCATGAATGCGCTCATTAGGGTGCGGATACCGAGCAGGAGTTTAAGGTCTGAAGTTTCTAACCTCAACTGTCCTTTTTCCGTCGCTGCCAGCCAAAAGCATAGGGTTAAAACACCCCACAAAACTGCCAACATCGCTGGCATGAACCAAACTGTCATTTCTCGGCTCATCCAGCCATCGGGTTGCCACTGGGCATTGAAGTGGGTTGGGACTTTTTCTGGCAAGTAGGGGTAAGCGAACCAACCAATCAAAAAGCACAAACCAACCCAAAACAGACTTTCTCCAATTTCCCGTGTCCATCGCATTTGTTTCACACCTCGCAAGAAGTTTGTCTTCGTTTTACCGTATCTACAACCGTCCGCCTAATCGCTCTCTCAAGAAACTTCTGCTTATGGTTTGCCTAATTCGGCTTGCCAACTGTTCTGGTGGGAACCGATTCACCGCTATATCGGCGGGGGTGAGAACCCAAAGGGGGCGGAGAGCGACCGAAATTGTGACACCTTCAGAAGTCACTTTTGCTTGGAAGTCGAAAGCCTGTGCACCTGCCTCCAAGGCATCATCCAATTTCTTTGCCGCCTCTTGTGCCCGTTCGTATGCACTTTGTTTCTCTGAAGGGGCAAACTTACACAATTCCTCCCCGCTGAGCAGCAAAACTGCCAATTTTCTCCCGTTGTCCTCAATTTCCTTGACCTCAACTTGCAACGCTTTTGTGACTGGTCGGCGGTTAATGGGCATTCCACTTACGGTTAACCATTTTTTGACGCTGCTAATGCGTTCATCGAGAGCGGGGTGAGTTGTCCAGTAGCCGGGCAGAAATTGGGGCGGAGTTGATTGTTTTTCCAGCCTGGAGAGTTTCTCAAAGAAGGTCAGTAGACCAACGGGGTTAAACCCCGCTCGTTGCAAATAGGCGAACGCAGCTTCGTCTGCTTCCCTTTCCATGTCTCGGGAGTAGCCTAACATAAACACTTGAACAACTTTGGACACAATTTGTGCCGCTTGAATTGACGTTTCGCCGCGAATGAAAACTGCCGCCAGCATCGCTAACAGCACAGGAATGCTCAGGCGACTCTCCTTCTCTATCATCCGAACCGCATGCAAGCGGGTGTTATGGGCGATTTCGTGAGCGAGGACTGCCGCAAGTTCGTGCTCGCTCTCTGCAAGTTTGAGCAGACCTGTCGTGACATACATGAACCCGCCGGGGAAAGTGAAGGCGTTGGGTTCGTTGTCCTCCACGACTTTAATGGCATACGACATTTTGGGGCGCTCAGTGACGGGAACAAGCCTTGCTATGATTTGCCGGAGTAGAGGAAGCATTGGGTGGTCGTTGACTATTTTCACTTTTTGCTCAAACTCCCTGACGGCTTCCTCTCCCAGCCTCCTTTCCTGCTCGGTCACTTCTTGAGGAAGTGGGTGTTGAGGTGCTGCTATGCAAGTTATCAGCGCCAACAGGATTGTTGAGGCAAACCATCGGCTCATTTTCGTGTCCTCCATTTAGAAAGGCGATTTCGCAGCCTCAAATGTTTTGACGCTTTACAGCCGGTGAAAGACCTAAGTTCACTGGACCTCAATTTCTTGCAACTTTTCCATTGCCCGCTCGGCGGAGCGGATGCGATAGTCAATCATTGCCCTGAAGGCTTTGAAAACTTCGATTTCCGCGTTGATAAGATGCTGTGTTGCGTCGCGCCCGATTGCCTTGACAATTAACTCGGTCACGAATCGTTTCAGGGTCTTGGGTTTGCGTTTCGGCTTCTCCCTAACCTCCTCCTCTACGACTTCAACTTCCTCGGCTTCTGGTCTTGGTCGGCGTGCCATCGGAAATCACCTCCGACAGCAGATTTGAGTGTGCCGTGTAAAAATTATGCGGCTCGAATTTCTCTCCCGCTCTCAATAAATCGTTGGAGGTGATCTGAAGTGAGCTTGGTGCGAATTGGCTTCATCGGATGCGGTGGCATCGCAAACCTGCACATGAACAACTTGAGCGGGATTGAGGGTGTGGAGTTGGTTGCTTTCTGCGATGTCGATGAAGGGAGGGCTAAAGCATCGGCGGAGCGATTCAAAGGAAACGCTTACACTGACCATCGAGCGATGTTGGAGAAGGAGCAACTTGATGCCGTTTACATCTGCATCCCTCCCCACGCCCACACCGACCAGGAAATCCTCGCCGCTCAAGCGGGCGTCGCCCTCTTCATTGAAAAGCCGATCGCTCGCACCCTTGACAAAGCACTGGAGATTTTGGAAGCGGTCGAAAAGGCGGGCGTTATCAACTCAGTTGGTTATCACTTTCGCTACTTTGATGGAACCGATTTGGCAAAAGAGCGATTAAAGGGCAAAACCATCGGCATGGTAATGGGCTACTGGATGGGGGGACTTCCCGGAGTTTACTGGTGGCGAAGGCTTGAGATGTCTGGTGGTCAAATCGTTGAGCAAACAACCCATATCTTTGACCTTGCCAGATATCTTGTTGGCGATATCGTTCGCGTCAGTGCTGCAACGGCGTTGAGGGCACTTCAAGACGTTCCCGACCTCAATGTGCCTGATGTAGGTGTTGTCAATGTTTGGTTTGAAAACGGGGCGATAGGTTGTATAGCCAACACTTGCATGTTGCGAATGGGCTACACAACGGGAGTTCACATCATCACTCCGGACTTAATCGCGGAAGTTTCTTGGAGCGGCGTCAAGTTCATTGAACCCCACCGGACCGAGGAAGTTCGTCACCAGCGCAACGGTCACTTTTACGAAAGCGTCGTTTTCGTTGAGGCTGTCAAGACGAAAAACCAGTCGCTAATTCGAAGTGATTACGCTGATGCTGTCAAAACCCTTGCGGTGACTTTGGCTGCCCTTGAATCTGCGGAAAAGCAGGGCGAACCTGTTGAGGTTCCAAAGGTTTGACTGGGAACGAAAGACTAACTTGTGGTGTCAAAATTTTTGGTGGTGGGCATCGGGCAAAAAGCCCTCAAGCCTGCCGGTGAGCGACATGAGCCGAGCAGTCACTTTCTCTCTGCCTTTGCTTGTTTTGCTTTCGGGAGCCTTAGCAGCACAAAACTCAAAAACTCCGTCGGTGCCAAAAGCCATCATTGAAGCCAACGCCTCAGTCAAACTCGGCATCCCTCAAGGATCGCGGGTGCTTTTGCGTGAGGTCATCGTTTTCGTTGACAATTACCCTGACCCGTCCCTCCGAGCTTTCGTTGAACCGATGCTCAAAGCGGCATTGACGGAAGCTGGTTTCACTGTCGTTGCGACCCCACAGGAAGTTCGCCGCGAGATTGAAGAACGTCGGTTTGAAAGGGAATCCGAGGAAATCCACAAAGGTTCGCTGCCGCCAAAAGGGACAATTTTGCGGGAGACCGTTGAGTTAAAAGCGACGGTCCACTTGGTTCGGTCTGCAAGGCAACTCGGCCTGCTCCTCGGTGAACTCAGGCGGCACCGAATTAACATCGGCGGTTTTTATATCCGCAAAAACGAATCGGGGGCTTTGGTTTTTCTGGAAATCGTTGACAACGCAACATTGACCACCACAGCTCAACTTGTCAGTTTCGCCACCAACAAAGACGAAACCTTCACAATCACTGGCACCCCATTCGGTGCTATTGTGCTCGGTCGCGATAATCAGCGGCAGAGGGACATGGAGGCTCTAAGAGCTGCTCTCGGGCATCTGAGTAACCTGCTCAAAATCAAACTTACCGAGCGCGAACCAATTAAAGGCAAAGTTCTGGGTAAAGTTGAGGGCGTGACCGCAACTTATGTTGTCATCAATGTCGGCCGGCTGGACGGGGTTCAAAAGGGAGCAAAGTTCGCCGTTCATCCCGTCAGGAAAGTAGGGGAAGAGTTGGTTACGTTCCCGCCCCTCGCGAAAATCCGAGTTTTGATCGTCAATGAAACAAACTCCGTTTGCGACGTCATTGAGGGCAAACTTGAAGACATCAACGAAGGCGACGAGGCAAGGGAAATCATTCAAGAAGTCAAAACTGCCTCAAGTAAGCAATAAGCGAAAGCAGCCTTCGGTCGCTTTTACTTGCCCGTCGGCGTTATTGCCCTTTCGAGAGCAAAAGCAACTTTGAGCCAACCTGGACGATCTGGTTCGGCAAACTTTCAACTCTACCGCTTGCCTCGTCTCGTTTGACTTGCGTCACAGTGAAGTAACCGACCACTTTGTTCGTTGCGAAATCGGTGATGGTCAACTTCATTCCAACCTTGATGCCCTGCCGACTTCCAGCCGAAATTGTTCCTTTGTTCCCGCGCAAAAATGTCAATAGCGCAAACTTACCTTCAGTTGCGGTTTCAGGTTGAGTTTCCGCCAACTCAATTTTCCCTGGCTTTTCTTCTCCCGACGACCACAGCCCGAAGAACCTACCTTCCAGAATCAAAAACCTCGCCCGCTCTCGGTCTTCCGACCAACCTCCTCCAACTCCCCACTTGGGCGGGTAGCCTTGTGTCCAGTGCAGTGCGAGCAACGAATTGGGTGAAGCCAACCACTGCAAACTCAGCGCCCAATACCTC
>JANZZQ010000212.1 GCA_026419315.1 Armatimonadota bacterium
GCTCTACATTGACGACACTCCAGATTTGTCGCCATTTGAAATTCGCGCCAAAGCGAGGAGACTGAAAGCCAGCGAAGGTTTAGGCTGCATTTTCATTGACTACCTTCAACTTATCAGACCGCCACGAAGGATGGAAAACCGAGTTCAGGAAGTCACAGAAGTTGTCCGCTCTCTGAAAAGCCTCGCCCGAGAACTGAATGTTCCCGTCGTCGTCCTCTCCCAACTTTCACGGTCGGTTGAACACAGGGAAAACAAGCGACCAGTTTTGGCCGATTTGCGCGACAGCGGCGCAATTGAGGCGGAAGCGGATGTCGTTTGCTTCCTCTTCCGGGAGGACTACTATGAGCGGAAGAAAAAGCCGGTTAGTTCGGAACCTTCCTTTGAGGGCTTCATTGAAGACGAGCGAAAACCGGAATTCTTCGTCACCGAGGTCATCATTGCCAAAAACCGCAACGGTCCGGTCACAACGGTGGAAGTCGCTTTTGTCCCGAGGTATGCGTTGTTTGAAAATCTGTCAAGTGTCCGCACTGACTTTCTGTGATGCCCTTCGCTGAAAGGTCCTGTTCGGCTCTCGCTGAAGCGAAAAATCGGCGTTGCAGGGATAGCAACGAAACGAAAGTTCGCCAAACTGTGAAATTGTGAGCTCCAACACCAGCGAAACACAAAAGCTTTCCTCGCTTCACTGCCCAATCAACAATCGTTTGAGCCGTTCGTCGGCATTGAGCGTCTCCCACCCCTCTGAGCGAACGAACTTAAACGCCGCAAGCATATGCATCACATACTTCGCAAGGATGTCAACTTCCAAGTTGACGACATCTCCAACTTTGCGGAGCCCTATAGTCGTGTGCTCAAGGGTGAAAGGGATAAGCGAGACGGTGAACCAATCCTCGCCGACCTCAACGACCGTCAAACTCACCCCGTCAACAGCGATTGAACCTTTAGGGACGATATACGGCATCAATTCCTTCGGTGTGTGAATTCGCATCACTTTTGAACGGAGGCGAGGGACAATTTGAGCGACCACTCCAGTGCCGTCAACATGACCTTGAACGAAGTGACCGCCGAACCGACCAGAAACCGAAAGCGCTCGCTCCAAGTTCACTTTGTCACCAGGCTTCAAAAAACCGAGATTGGTGCGAGCCAAAGTTTCCTCAACCGCTTCAACCCAAAAGACTGGCGGCTGAATTGCAACAACTGTCAGGCACGCCCCGTTGATGCAAACACTATCTCCTTGCTTCAATTCTTTCGCGAATGATGCCCGTATCCCGAAGAAGACAGCCATTCCACGACGCTGCGTTTGAGCAATTTCGCCAATCTCTTCAACAATACCGGTGAACATCACCCATCACCGCAAATAGAGTGTAACCCGATTTTCGTGGCGTTGCGTTAGACTTGAGCATGGGCTCACCGGGTGATTTGGTTGCCGTTGAACCAAAAAATCGGCGTCGGGGAACTTTGCCCTCGACTGAACGGGGTGACGAAAGTTGTGGACTGAACTGCTGCTGGGAGTGATAGCGATGGTCGGGGGGAATTTGAGCGAACGAGATGCAAGGTTGACGACTGCACGACACCTCAATTTGCGTTACGAACTGCCGAGTTACAAAACCGCTGACGAGTGGCATCAACGAGCCAAGTTTCTTCGGCTGCAAGTTCAAATCGCTTGCGGTTTGTTTCCGCCGTTACTAAAAACCCCGCTCAACCCACGACGCATCGTTTGCTACGAAGACGAAGATGTTGTCGTTGAGCGAGTTGTGCTGGAAACTTTTCCGCGCTTTTACTTGACGGGCAACTTGTATCGTCCCAAGAAGGGCAAACCGCCCTACCCTGCGGTTTTGCACCCTCACGGTCATGTTCCACAGCCTGAAGGCAGGCTCTATGAAAGGGAACGAATTCGCGCTATGGCAATGGCGAAACTCGGTTTCGTTGTTTTCGCTTACGACATGGTTGGCTACGGCGACCAATTTCAAGTTGTCCATCGCGCTCCTGAAACACCCCATGAACACCTGTGGGCGGTCAGCAAAGGTGGCGTGCAAACTTGGAACAGCACATGTGCCCTTGACTTTTTGCTGAGTTTGCCTGAGGTTGACAAAAAGCGAGTTGGATGTTGCGGTTCGTCAGGTGGAGGGACGCAAACTTTCTTGCTCGCCGCTGTTGACGAAAGACTTGCCCTTGCCGTCCCCACGAAAATGGTCTCCGCCCACATGCAAGGTGGCTGCATTTGCGAAAACCCACCGCTTTTGAGGATTGACACTTGTAACCCCGAAATTGTCGCTTTGTTCGCTCCCAAACCTTTAATGCTCATCTCCGACG
>JANZZQ010000213.1 GCA_026419315.1 Armatimonadota bacterium
CGACAATCCTGTGCCAGTGAATAGACCTTCTGTGGGAATGGCTTCCACACCTGTGACGCTTATGGGTTCAACTTCCTCATGTTCGTGTTCATCCCCTTCGTGCTCGTGGTCTCCTTCGGGTTCATGGTTTCCTTCGTTTTCGTGGGCATCATCGTCTCTGTTACTCAAGCGACCGTTCGAAGTGCTGTGTGCATGCCCGTGAACGTGACCGAACCAAAGCCTATAAAGGAGCGGGGAGTCAACGAAAGGTTGTTCTGGTGGATGAATGCTGTTGAGTTGCCCGAAGGGGGCGAGGAGTTTGCCCAGCCGAATTTGCAAGTTGCGCGGAAGCCTCAAAAAAGTTGGGTCAAGAACTGTCAAGGTCGCTTCTTCAATCTCCGCACCTTCGGGGCTAACAGCGATGAAAGTGTCAAGTCGGGAGAAGGGGTCAGTTGCAGCCTGAAATGCCAGTTCCGCCTCGCTGAACTCCGAACCCATGAATGAAGCGAAAGGGCGTTTGCCGCGAAATCCCGTTCGGAAGTTAGCGATGACGGAAGTGTCCGGGTTAAGTGCTTGCCACAAACCACCACCGTAAACAAACGCAGGGGACGAGGGACGGGTGACTGGGGACGGGGGAACCTTTTGCAACTCCCTTTGCAGTTCTTCTTCAAGTTTTCCCTTTTCGGCTTCAGTTTGTTGCTGAAGGGAAACCAATTGGACTTGGCTTTGCGGTGCACCCCCGTTCCGCTTCAGCGCGGCAAGTTCCCCCTGTAGCATTTGCACCAATCGTTCCAAAGCAGCAACCCGCTCCCTGAGCTGTTGCAACTCCTCATCGCGAGGGTCTGAAGGCTTTGAACTTTCCTGCCCCCACAAAGGTGCCGTCAAAAGGACAAAAGCAGCAATTTTCAACCATCGCACCATTTTCCCATCACCTGCCGGGCTATGTTGTTGAGCGCTAACCAAACTTGCTCTCAGTTGTTACGATGTCAATAGTAGCTGGGGGGTTAATTGCCTTTCGGTGCGCTACATTTTTCAGTGGATTGATTGAAGGCAAATCAAAAGTTAGCTGTCAAAAGTGAGACACGGCTTTTCAACCTGCTTCAACGGCTCTTCGGTGAAACGAGATTGCGGCTGCATCGGACGGTGACGGAAGAATGCGTTGGCTGATTTTGGCTTTGTTGCTTGGGTTACTCGTTCTCGCCGGTAGTCAACAACCGGAACCGATAGGTGAAGCGGTTGCGACCCACGGGCAAGTTGAGCCTCTTCCGCCTGTCCCGAAATTGCCGCCTCACATCATCGCAATTGCAAGATTGAGACTTCGGGAAAGCACACTCCGCGTCGACCCAATGAGCGATTTTAACTTGGTCCAAAATGTCGCCGAGCGAACTGGCTGGGCTCATCTTTATCGGGAGCGAATCGTTGTCTCCCTTGAAAACGATGACATCTTTCGCTTCCCGATACTTATCTTTGTCAGCGAACATCAACCGATGAACTTGACACCTGTTGAGCGGGAAAGGTTGAGGCGTTATTTGAGGGGTGGAGGCTTTTTGTTCGTCAGCGAGTGCAGCGCAAAATTGAAGCTTCGCCCGGAACTTCGCCCCGAACTGCAGGCGCTTTTGCCCGAATCCAAACTCAAACCCATCCCACCCAACCACCCAATTTACCGGGTGCCATACCGCATTGACAAAATTGTGCCTGCAAGGCGTGGCGGAAAGACTTTCCACGAGGGAATGGAACTTAACGGGCGACTGGTTCTCCTCTATTCGCAAAACGCTGAGGAGTGTTCTTGGCAAAGTTGGCGCTGGACAGGACCATTGTGTGCTTGCTTGCCGCCAGATTTTGAATACGCGTTTAGGTTCGGAGTCAACTTGGTCTATTACGCGTTGACCCATTGAACTCACAACTTGCAGGTGTGGGAGTTGAAGACACAACCGGCGGCGCGTGATCGCGAGGGGTGATTGGGATGGTTTTGGCGTTGATTTTGATGATGCAGCCCCTTTTCCCCGTTTGGGTTGAAAGTCAATTTGAGAGCACCTATGAACGGTTGCCGAACGGAATACAGCTCATCGCTTTCATTCGCCCCACTACCCCTTATTCCGTTGCCAGTTTGTGGGTTAGGTGTGGCAGCGCTTCAGACCCGCCAAACCGCGAGGGGACCGCTCATTTGCTTGAGCACCTTCTGCCACTCAAACCTCACAACGGCACAACAATTCAAATCGCGATGGAGCGGAAAGGGGCAATACTGGTGCCGGAAACGGGGCGCGATTTCATGGCGTTTCACCTGCAAGCCCCCAAC
>JANZZQ010000214.1 GCA_026419315.1 Armatimonadota bacterium
GCGCCCGCCCGATGTCCCTTATGTCCCAACACCGCACGAGGTCGTCCGAGAAATGCTCAGGGTCGCTCAAGTTGGTAAAGACGATGTCGTTTACGACCTCGGTTGCGGTGACGGAAGAATCGTCATCGCTGCTGTCAAAGATTTCGGCGCAAAGCGGGGAGTCGGGGTTGATATTGACCCTGAGCGAATCCGTGAAAGCAATGAAAACGCTCGCAACGCAGGTGTCACCGACAGAGTAAGGTTTTTCCAACAGGACTTGTTTGAGACCGACATCAGAGATGCCACTGTCGTCACCCTTTATCTGCTCCCATCAATTAACATTCGTCTCCGCCCCAAGTTATTCCGAGAACTTCGTCCTGGTTCACGGATTGTTTCTCACGATTTTGACATGTGTGACGAGTGCGAAGGCGAAGGTTCAGAAACTTGCATCAAAGGTTGGCATCCTGATAAAGTTTTGCGGGTTCGTGGCCCTTACCGCGAACACACTGTCTATTATTGGGTTATCCCTGCTGGAGTTGCTGGGACATGGAGGTGGAGTATTCAAACACCAAGGGGCGAACGGCAATATGTGCTCACACTCAGACAACGCTTCCAGAAAATTACAGGCACTATTAGCGTTGATGGACGAGAAAGCCCAATTACCAATGCTCAACTTATTGGAACTCAGTTAAGTTTCGTTGTCACTCGTGAAATTGGGGAACAGAAAATTATCATGAGGTTCTCGGGGCGGGTCAACGGCGACACAATTACTGGCACAGTTGAAATTCAAGGTGGTCCGTTTGCTGGCAAACGGGATTGGACAGCGAAGCGGGACAAAGTTAACTTGGTCGGAACATGGCAGTGGAAAGGTGGCTCACTCAGGGTTGAGCAGCGCAAGGGCGAATTGGTTGCATTCATTGATAATGGCAAAGCAACCCCTATCAGTCACTTCTACGCTTGGGGAGCAGGAGTTTACTTCATCTTTAACCGAGTTCGTGAGGATGTCTACGAGGGCGTAGTTGTTGGCGACCAAATCGTCGGAACCATCAACGGCGCAACTCGCTGGGAAGCACAAAGGAAGTAGCAGTGCAATTTATGGTGCACGGATTTGCTTCATGTTGACAAATTGAAAAAATTTGGGCGGGGTTTAGAAAACCCCGCCTTTGTTTGCTTTTAAGTGAGGCGAGCACATATGCCAAGTTGGCTTGTCGGTGCCGCAAAAGTTGACATCATGCCACCTTTGCACATACCCGAGTTGGGCTTCATCCCAAGGCAACACAAATTCAAGGGCGTTCATGACCCGCTTTTTGCGAAAGCGTGGGCATTGGAAGCAAAAGGCAATGCTGCCATCATCGTTACTGCCGACGCTATCGGATTTCACCGCAATTTGTTAGGAAAAGAACACGACTTCATTGCTGAATTTCGCCAACGAGTTCACAATGCAATTGGCGTCGCTAAAGAAGCCATTATGCTCGCTGCTTCCCATGCCCATTCAACTCCCGAAACACTTTGCTTGACACCTCTTGCAAGGACAGGCGAAGCCTATCTGAAATTGATGAGTGAGTTTCATCAATTGCAATCAACTGTAGGGGCAGGAAAAGTCTGCCCAGAAGATGAAGCGAGTAGGTTTCACTTGCCCCTGTATTTGCACGAAGTTGAAGGTGCTTCTGAATGGATTGAAGCGCTGCTTGAAAAACTGGTCGCTTGTGCTATTGAGGCTTGGCACGAGAGAAAGCGAGCAGAGGCTTTCTCTGCCATCGGTGAAGTCGTTGGTGTCAGTTGGAGCAGGAGAATTATTGGCAAAGATGGGAAAGCTTATCGCTTGCCCTACCGACCACCAGACGAAGAAGTTGAGCGGGAAGATTATGACCCACAAGTTGGGCTCTTGCTCTTTCGCCGTGAAGATGGCGACATTGTTTTCGTCAACTTCGCTTGCCATCCAACTGTTGTGCAAGTCAGCGATTTAGTTTCAGCCGATTTTCCGGGTGCTTTGATGAATTTTGTGGAAACTCACCTATCCGATTGCCGCATTTGCTTGTTCGCTCAAGGCGCTTGCGGTGATGTCAATCCGGTTTACCAAACAACGAGCAATTTCGCCGATGTGGAACTTTACGGTATGGCATTAGCAGGTGAGGTCATTAAGCAAGTGGCATTGTTGCGGTTGCACTATAGTCATCCTGAACGAGAAAGGTTTGCTCAGATTTTTCGTCGTATCAGCGGTTGGCGTTCAGCCATGTTGATGCCTGAAATTGCTTTCGCTTGCAAACAAATTGTTTTGCCGCCACGCCACGAT
>JANZZQ010000215.1 GCA_026419315.1 Armatimonadota bacterium
TTCCTGAACCTTCCAGCCTTTGAGGAACGATTGAAAGCCTATATCGCAGAACACGAGAACATTTGGCGGCCGAATGTATATCGCTTCACCCGCAACTACCTTGAACAAGGATTGCAACCCCGCCCGATAACTAGGGACCTTGACTGGGGAATTCCTGTGCCCGTTGAGGGTTTTGACGGCAAGGTGCTTTATGTCTGGTTCGAGGCGGTCATCGGTTACCTGTCGGCAACCATTGAATGGGCAAAGTTGAAACGGGAAGAGGCACGAGGGACGGACGAGGAGTGGAAAGAGTTCTGGTATGATGAGACGACGAAAAGTTTTTACTTCATCGGCAAGGACAACATCCCATTCCACACCTTAATTGGGCCCGCGGAATTAATGGGTGCGGAACGACTTGACGATGCTGATGGAGATGCCAAGTTCGTTCTGCCGTATGATGTCCCTGCTAACGAGTTTTTGAACCTTGAGGGCGATAAATTCTCGACTTCGCGAAACTGGGCTGTTTGGGCGCACGATGTCGTCCAAAGATACAACCCAGACACTTTCCGTTACCACTTGACAGTTATCGCTCCAGAAACCTCAGACACGGAATTCACATGGGCAGATTTTATCAGGCGAAACAACGATGAACTTGTGGGTTGGTGGGGCAACTTGGTTCACAGGGTCTTGACCTTCACCGCCCGCAATTTTGACAGTTGCGTCCCACACCCAACAAACTTGACAGACCGCGACCGAGAAGTTCTGCAGCAAGCAGAGCAAATGTTATCTTCTGTTGACAGTTTGCTAAGCACTTGCAAGTTCAAGCGAGCACTTAGCGAGGCAATGGAATTCGTCAGGTCACTGAACCGATACTGGGATGAACAGCAACCTTGGCAGGTTGTGAAAACCGATAAACAACGGACCGGAACAATTTGCTATGTGACGCTGAGAGCCATTGACACTGTGAAAGTCGCATTGGCACCTTTCTTGCCTTTCACTTGCGAGCGGTTACACCAAATGCTTGGCTACGAGGGTAAACTCGTTGGCGATTTTGAGGTGTTGGAAATTCCAGAAACTGAACGAACTCACTTAGCGCTCATTTACAAACCTGAAAGTGTTTCGTTGGGCTGGCGACCGAGCGAGTTAGCGCCGGGGCAACGCTTGCGCGACATCTCCCCTCTATTTGCCAAACTTGACGAATCAATTGCTGAAGAGGAGCGAGCAAAGTTGGGCAAACCAATGGAAGGGTGAAAGTGATACTTGAACGGTCAAAGGGCGCCGCGAGCGCAGCGCCGAATTTCTTCTTCTTCAACATGAACTGAGAAGACTGACTGGGCTGGTGAGGCGGGTGATGCAAGGGGGCTTTCTAAGCCAACACTTTCACTGAATGGGCTCTCACCATGCCCAGACTTTGCTGAGTTCTGCTTGCATTCGGCAGAGGCGGGCGAAGACGCCGTCTTTCTCCATCAACTCTTCGGGGGTTCCTTGCTCCACTAACTCGCCTTTATCAAGGACGATAAGCCTTTTGGCATTCTGAAGAGTTGAGAAGCGGTGAGCGATAGCGATTGTAGTTCGGCCTCTAACTAAGTTGTCTATTGCCTCGCGAATTTTCGCCTCCGTCTCGGTGTCAACATTTGATGTCGCTTCGTCAAAGATGAGGACTGCAGGGTCTTTGAGGATCGCGCGGGCAATGGCAATTCTCTGACGCTCGCCACCGGAAAGCCTTCCGCCCCTTTCGCCAATGTAAGTGTCATAAGCGTCAAGTTGCTTGAGAATGAAATCGTGGGCGTTAGCGATTTTTGCGGCAGCGATGATCTCCTCAAGATCGGCGTCGGGTTTGCCGTAAGCGATGTTTTCGGCAATTGTGCCGTTGAAAAGGTAGGTCTCTTGCAGGACAACACCAATGTGTTTGCGCAACGAAGCCAACTTGATTTTTCGCAAGTCAATCCCGTCAAGCAAGATGCGTCCCTCTTGAGGGTCGTAGAAGCGAAGGATAAGGCTTATGAGCGTTGATTTCCCTGCACCCGTAGGACCGACAAGTCCTACCATTTCGCCCGGTTGAAGTTCAAAAGAGACATTTTTCAATGCCTTGTTGATGCCGTCGTAACTGAAACTGACATCTTCAAACGCAATATGCCCCTTCACTTCGTCAAGTTCAATTGCATCGGGTGCATCCTGGATTTCGGGTTGGGTGTCAAGGATTTCAAAAACTCGTTCTGCGGCAGTTGCAGCCCGCTGCAATCTGTGGGTTAATCTGGTCAGGTTTTGGAT
>JANZZQ010000216.1 GCA_026419315.1 Armatimonadota bacterium
GTGTGGACTTCGTCAAGAACGATGAAGCGAACTTGGTGATTTTTGAAAATTTGCCGACCATCGTCACGAATGAGCATGTAGTCAAGCATCTGGTAGTTGGTCAGCAAAATGTCAGGCGGGTTTTCAAAAAACTCGGTGCGAAAGCAACGCTCTTCTTCAGGCGCATCAAAAAGTCGCTGACCCGTGCGTTCTGTCTCGCCGGTGTATCGCCCGAAGGTGATGCCAGTGTTAGCAAGAAGTCTTCTCAACCTATCTCGCTGGTTGTTGATGAGAGCGTTCATCGGGTAAAGCAAAATCGCCTTGACGCCCTTCCTCTCCCTGTGCCGATAACACCAATCCACAATTGGCATTAAAAACGCTTCGGTTTTGCCCGAACCAGTCCCTGTAGCGATGATTACGGGCTTACCTTCAAGCAAGCGCTTTGTTGCTTCCGCTTGGTGGCGATAGGGGTTTTCAGCGATTGAACCGAACATCTCCCTCACTTTGGGGCTAAGTTCGGTTATTGCTGGCGCTCGTTGATACGCAGGCAAAACTTGCAGGAAGATGTCCTGAACCAAAAAGCCTTCCTCGTTCAGAACCGCTTCAAAGGCTTCTCTCAACTCTTGCCTTGCAGGTCTAAAAACCGTCCGCAAAAGTTCACGATACTCTTCCGCCAACTTCTTTGCAACCTTAAAAGGCGAGTAAGTTGCGGGCATTTTCGCTCACCTCCAAGCCATTCATGTCATTGGCTTTCGGAAGCGAATTCCGAGTTCACTGACGACGACGAAAGCGCCCCAAAGTTCAGCCGAATGTCGCTTTACCATTTGGCAAACTATTTCCGCTTTACGCTCAGAACTCATCTCACTACTCAGGCGCAGCAGCAAAACGCCTTTGTGTGGCAATTGGCGTCGGAAAATCAACTCGCCAAAGTCTTTGTCGGCAGTAATGAGCACAGCATCTTGTTGGCGCGCTAACGCCAAAACCGCCTCATCTGGCAAGCCCGTAGCGATATCGGCAACAAACAAAACTTCAAACCCTTCCTCTTTCAACCTCTCGCCAACCTTGCGTTCAACACTCTCATCAGCGAGAAACCTCATCGGCTCACCTCTGTCAATGGGTAAACGAAATCGGTTTTCAAAACTTCGGCGGCGAAGGCTATGGCTGCCCTGATTGATTCTTCGGTCAGTTGCGGATAATCTTCAAGGATTTGCTCTATGGTTTGCCCTGCAGCCAATTTTTCAAGGATGAGTTCAACGGAGATGCGAGTGCCTGCAATGACGGGTTTGCCACAAAGGATGTTCGGGTCGCAACGAATGTATGGTCTCCAATCCATTGTCAAGCACCTCCACCAAAATAGTTTGCCATCACAAAACTTCGGTCTGGGGCTTGAAGAATTCGGGAGTAGCGGGCTTTGTTCGCTATATCCTGCTTGATTTGCTCAACTTCGTCGCCGGAAATTAAAACCTTCTGAGGCGCTGGATTCAAAAAGCAGTTTCGTCAAATTCACCTCTCACCTCGCTCTTCTTGGATGTCAACAGCCAACGAACCTGAGAGTTTGCTCAAGGTTTTCCGAACTTCGTCAATATTTGTTAATTCGTCGGCTTCTTGCAAAATCGTTCGTCCCAGTTCGCTGAACCAAAACTCATTCAAAGGGTCGTTGATTGCAGCAGGCAATTGAGAGGTTATGTGGCTTAACCTTTCGTCCACTTTACGCTTCACTGTCCTTAATGCATCTTCAGGCAATTGCTCAATGATGTCCAGCAACGCTTCAAGAGGCAAATGTATTGCGACACGGTCGCTTGACGCCACGAATGTTGCACCTCCAACAACATAGTTTGTCACTTAGGTTTTTGAGTTCATTCGGTTTCTTCGGTTTCGTTTTCGCTCTCTTCGGCTTCTTCTCGCTCCCTTTGGGTTGGGATGTAGGCGATTGAGCCAAGTTGCTTTAAGGCGATGAACAGGCGCTCTTCAAGGTCACGGATTTCGCCCATCTCTGGAATTTGCGCTTCGGGGACATTTTCGGCAAACCATTTGGCAAGGTCGGATGGGATTTGGGGGCTGGGGACTTGGGACTGGGGATTGGAGTGAGCGCTGACACTTTTGATGCCCAACTTTTCGCAAAGCCAGTTGTGAAACTCAGGATGCTCTTCGCCAAAGGGCGACGGTCGCCATCCCTTGTGGAGCATGTAAGCGCAAAGGTCAAGGTCACGAGTGATTGTGTTCTTTGGTTTATCTTTAACCCAAGTTGCTACTTCAAGAAATTAGTAAC
>JANZZQ010000217.1 GCA_026419315.1 Armatimonadota bacterium
ACCCAAGCGAACCTGCATCAAAAACCTGTCCAATTGAGCCTCAGGTAAAGGGTAAGTCCCATGTCGCTCAATAGGGTTTTGAGTTGCGATAACGAAGAAGGGTTTAGGCAAGGCATAAGTCACACCGTCAACAGTCACTTGCGCTTCCTCCATCGCTTCCAACAACGCAGATTGGGTTCTGGGCGGAGACCTGTTAATTTCGTCGGCAAGAACGATGTTGGCGAAAATCGCTCCAGGACGGAAGGAAAATTCCCCTGTTTTCTGGTTGAAAACTGTCGTCCCGGTTATGTCGGAAGGAAGCAGGTCTGGCGTAAATTGGATGCGCTTGAAAGTCCCACCAATGCACCTCGCCAACGCTTTTGCGAGCGTCGTTTTCCCAACACCCGGAATGTCCTCAATGAGCAAGTGCCCACCTGCAAATAGAGTGGTAACAGCCAAACGAACCGAACGGGTTTTGCCGATAATGACCTTTTCCACCGTTTCCGCTACTTGCTGCATTTGCTTCGTTGCTTCAGCAAAAGGCATCATCTTCGGACACAAACCTCCCGTGGCAATTGCTACAAACCAATCAAGCTAAAATTGCGACCGTTTGTCCTGATAAGCAGACTGCCCTGTTCCCCCGTCACCCAAACAATCGCTCCCAACCTCTTTAGAGCCTCCACCGTTGATGGGTAAGGATGCCCAAAAGGATTTTGGCGTCCCGCCGAAATTACCGCTACCTTTGGACGAACGGCTCTCAAAAAAGTTTCCAAGTTGTGTTTTGAACCGTGGTGAGGGACATCCAAGATAGTGGCTCTCAAATTCGCCCCCGAACTCAAAAGCCACCTTTGCCCCATCCCACCAATGTCTCCCGTGAACAAAACGCTCACTTCGCCGAAACTTAACTTGAGCACAGTTGAAGCATCGTTCGGACTCCATTCTGAAACCTTCGGCACAACCCCATTTGGTGGTCCAAGAACTTCAACGAAAACACCTCTTTTCGTATCCAGCCAAAGCCGTTGCCCCAACCGAGCGGCGATCGTTTGGGTGCGGCCATTCATCGCTATCGCTTTGACCGATTGCCACTCAGCGTCGGCGTCTTCACCAAGTGGCAACCACAACAAGCTGGGTTGCAACTCCTTCATCAGTATCGGCAGAAGGTTATAGTGGTCCTTATCGGGGTGTGTGACCGAGATCACATCGAGTTTGCGAACGCCGATGCGAGCAAATTGAGAAATGACCTTCTGAGCAATTGCCTCCACCCTGTCGTTTTGACCGTAGGTATGTGTTCCAGCGTCAATCAAGATAGTCCTGCCGTTGGGGGCGACAACCAAATTGCACTTGCCCTGCCCAACATCAACGAAGAGGAAGGAAACGGTAAGGTGAAAATCGCGGTGAGTCAACCACACGCAGTAAGCAGCTAACAAAACTAAAGCGACCACAATTATTTGGCGAGCCGTCTTTGTCCCTTTATCCGCCATAGCCTATCCCCGTTCCATCGAAATTTTCTCACCTCAATTCTGCCACTCCAAACCGAGGATTTTCAGTTCACCGGGGTTGACTCCCTGAGAGGTCATTTCCGGAAGCACCAGAGCGCAAATGGCGCTGGAAAAGTGCACCCAGCTTCCCGCAGCAACAAACCCGCAACCAGTGAAGGCAAACTCGCAATAATGCGCCGGCAAGTCGCAACGAAATTCCAAAACCTATTAGCGGAAGCAAAACGAGCGGATAACGCTTGCGGTAGTTCTTCAAGTAAAAAAGCCACATGCTTTTGTGATGCTGAATGAGCGAGGAGACAAGCCTTTGGTCACTGCTGCGACCTATTTTGTGGACAATGACTGCGTTGGGGCAAAACAAAACCTTAAAACCAGCCTGCCAAGCTCGCCAACACAGGTCAACATCTTCGCAATAAGCCCAAAACCTTTCGTCAAGCAAACCGATTTGCTCAAAAAGTTCGCGACGAACCAAAAGCGCCGCTCCCGAAACCCAATCAACTTCACGAACTTCTTCGTAACTGAAATCGGTCAACAAGTAACGGCGAACGAAAGGGTTGTTGGGAAACAAGCGACCGAGAAATGTGTTGCGGAACAAACCCGCACCGATGTCAGGGAACGAGCGGGCAGAACGCTGAATGCTTCCGTCAGGGTTAAGCAACTTCGCGCCTATTACGCCAGCATCAGGGTGCGCTTCAGCGCACTCAACCAAAGCGCGCAAAGCATTGGGCTTGACAATTGTGTCGGGATTGAGAAGC